>JANNWE010000583.1:0-4732 GCA_031414675.1 Cytophagaceae bacterium | reverse complement strand
TATTATTTTTTAAGTCTAAAACCCAATAGTCGCCTTTGGAATTCTGTCTCCAAACCTTACGTGTATTGGTAAAAATCAAAAGTTTGGAATTGTCCTCTGACCAAATATAATCAGCAATAGTTAAGGGTTTTGTTAAACCCATTGGGGTTAAAAGAGATGCACTTACTAATGTCTTTTTTAGACCCGAGCTGACTTCGTATCTTACTATTTCATTGCCATTTGTATTAGTTTCAATAGTAGAATATCCTGTATTGTCTTTCATCCATCGGATAGAACCAAAGCCTTTAGATTCATATAAATTGTTTTTATATATATCTTCTAGTGTTAATTCCTTTACATTGGTTTGGCAAAATGCACTATGAGTTAAAAAGAGTGACCCCAATACTAAAAGTCTGAAAAATACGATTTTCTTCATTTTTTTGATGTTAAATTTTTATACTATTTAAATTTCAAAATACTGTTTTTTATACTATGCTGAATTCAAATTTTTACGGCAACGAAAATGCCACATATTTGTCGCCTGATTTGCTTTTAAGTTTCCCTCCTCCGCAGGCTATCACTACGTATTGTTTGCCATTTATGCTATAAACACTGGGTGAAGCATATCCCGCAGCGGGTAGTTTTGTTTGCCAAAGAATTTTGCCATTATCTCTGTCAATTGCTCGAAATAGTTGGTCTTTGGTGGCTGCAATAAATAGCAATCCCCCTGCTGTCACTGCTGGGCCTCCGTAGTTATCGGTGCCCGTTGGAGGTATTCCTTTTGCCATTAATTCAGGATATTCGCCTAAAGGTATTTGCCAATGTCTTTTGCCAGTATTTAAGTTAATAGCCGTTAATGTTCCCCAAGGAGGTGTACTTATAGGGTATCCATTGCTATCATACCATCGATTGTACCCCGTATGATTAAATGATGACATCGAAAGATTGCTATTGGAATTAGAGGCAATTTTGTTGTTTTTCCCATTTAGAAAATCAATAATTGCTTTGGTTTCTGTGTCTTTCAATAGAGTATTAGCTGGCATCATTCCTCTACCTTTAGAAATTAATTGCATAATCTCAGTTTCCTTATATTTGATTCCTATTTTTTGCAGTGGGGGGTATGTACCGTCATGATTTCCTTCTCGGTTTTGTCCATGACAATTCGCACAATTTGATTGGTAAAGATTTTTTCCATTGGTTTCTTTTTCGCTAAAAGATTTCTTAGGAGCTTCAACTAAAGAGCTGTAAACAGGATTTTCTTTAGCTGGAATATACATTATTTCATTTTCATCAACCGCAGCACCGCCCCATTGGGGTCCTCCATCGGTTCCAGGAAAAAAAACAGTACGCTCATTTCCTAGTGGAATAAAAGGGCTTCCAGTATTTGCTTTTTTAACTTGAGCAATGATTTCTTCCCGTTCTGCTGCAAAAGAATTTACATCCTTTTCTGTAAAAATTTGACGGGTAAATGGTTCAGGCAATACTGGAATTGGTTGTGTTGGCGAGGTTTTTTCCCCTTTGATTTTTGAATTAGGAAAAGGACGTTCTTGAATGGGGAAAATGGGTTTTCCTGTTACTCTGTCGAAAACAAACATAAAACCTTGTTTGCTCAAAACAGAAACGGCATCGATGCTTTTCCCGTTTTTTGTAATAGTAAATAAATTTGGTGGTGCTGGAATGTCTCTATCCCAAATGTCATGATGAACCGTCTGAAAATGCCAAAGTCGCTTTCCAGTTCTGGCATTTAACGCTATCAAACAATTGGCAAAAAGGTTATCCCCTTTCCTATTCCCACCATAAAAATCAAAAGCTGCAGAGCCTGTGGGAACATATACGATTCCTTTTTGGGTGTCAACCGCCATACCCATCCAACTATTTGCACCGCCCAAATTTTTATAGTTTTGTTTTTCCCAAGTAGTATACCCAAATTCATTAGGGCGAGGAATGGTATGAAATGTCCATAATTTTTTGCCTGTACGGGTATCATATGCCCTGATGTCTCCCAGCAAAGCTGTTGCACTTTCAGAAACACGAGTACCAACAATCAGAATGTTTTTATAAACAGAAGGTGGCGTATTTGCAAGTACATATTCGTCTGCCCCGGGGCGTTTAATGCCATCGATGAGGTGAATTTTTCCATTATTTCCAAAAGATAAAATTGGTTGTCCATTCTTTGCATTTAGTGCGTACAAATATGCCCCATATCCAAAAAAAAGTCTAGCCTCTTTACCATCAGACCAATAGCTTAGACCTCTACTTGTCATATTAAATGTATTGTCTTTCAAATGGGTTTTCCAAATCTCTTTTCCAGTAGCCGCATCTACAGCAAAGGCTTGAGAAGCCGCCGAAACGCCGTACAAAATTCCTTTGATAATTAAAGGGTTACATTGCATTTGGGTAGCGTTCTTTATAGAATCTGCTCCCCCCGATTGATATTCCCAGGCTATTTTAAGTGAATTAACATTACTAGGATTTATTTGGGTTAAAGAAGAAAAATGATTTTTATCAGCACCTCCGTTGTATTCTGTCCAGTCGGTGTATATTTCTTTTCTGTAAATGCTTGTTAACAAAATAACTAAAGCAATAGTACTAATATGAGAATTAAATGACCATTTGAAATCTCGTATGTTTCTTTTCATAATTATTTTAAAAATAAATAAATTACCCCTTTTTGCATCTATTCTAAGCAAAAAGCTTTTCTATTTTGATAAAACACAATATCACCGATTAAAAATAACCTTGATTACAGTAATTCCATTTCCATATATCTCTGATTTTCCTTTTCAAGTAACAAAAAACAGATAAAAAGAAACTAACATTTTTAGTAATACTAAAGTCATTACTAATTATTAATTAAATCATTATATATTTTCTTCTGGTCCATTAAAGAGGTTTTCATTTCAGAAAGCTTAAGATCAAACTTGGAATCATTTGCCAAGTTGTTTAGCTCCAATGGGTCTTTTTTTAGATTAAATAATTGAGCAGTTTTTTGACCATTTACAGTATATTCAATCAATTTCCAATCCCCTTTTCTAAAGGCTCTTTGGAAATTTCTATACGCATAAAACATTGTTTCTCTCGTTTTTATGTTTTTACCAAACAAAACCTGCCCTTGTACAGAAGCGGGAATAGCTATGCCCGTCAATTGGCAGATAGTTGGAAAAATATCGAAAGAATATGCAAAATTAGTATTCAACTTTCCTTTTGAAATACCATTTCCAACTATAATTAATGGCACATTAAGGCTGTGTTCATACACGTTTTGCTTCCCCATTAATCCATGTTGCCCCAAAGCCAAACCATTGTCGCCTGCAAAAACAATAATCGTGTTTTCATATTCTCCTTTTGCTTTAAGTGCCTCTATGATTTTGCCAATTTGTTCATCTAAATGTGTCATCATGGCGTAATAGTCACGAATATGCTCTTTCACTTCGCTAGGTTTCCGAGGAAAGGTCGCTAACATCTCATCACGAACTTTTAATTCACCATTGTCAAAAGGATGTTCCTTCCTAAAGTTTATAGGTAAATTGATTTTTGAAGTATCATACATTGCCTTATATTTTTCAGGCATTACGCGTGGGTCGTGCGGGGATTTGAAAGCAACATACAAAAAGAAAGGTTTTTCTTTTTGGTAATTTTCAATAAATTTAACTGCCGATTCGCCAAAAACTTCTGTGTGGTGTTTAGGATATGAATGAAGACCTTTTCTGTTCGATTCTCCTTTTTCAGAGCTTACCTTTGAGCTGTATATCCCTTCATTATCATAATGAAACAAACCCACATTATAAGGATTATTACTCATGCCTCCAAAAAATATTTCATCGCCATTTTGAAAGGTTCTATTGAACGAGGCTTTATCATTATGCCATTTCCCAATTCCATAAGTAGAGTAGCCATTATTTCCCAAAGTTTCACCTAAAGTGATATTTTGAGGCAAAATGACTTGGCCTTCTGCTCCTATAGAAAATAAATTTCTGCCTGTCAACAACATATTTCGGCTTGGAACACAAACCGCTCCTTGGCTACCTCCCATAATATAGGTTTTAGTAAAGGCTGTGCCTGACTTTACTAATGCATCTAAATTTGGAGTGATTACCTCGTTTCCTCCCAAGGCATGAATAGTTCCCTGCAGTCTTTGATCGTCAGAAAATAATAGGACGACATTCGGCTTTCTACTATTTTGGCAAGTACCTTCATTGCTAAGAATCTCTAAAAAAAAGAAAAGAATTATGCTGATTATAATTTTCATTTTAAGGGTATTTTTATGGCTTAGGAAATTTTTTACTTTCATCATCCAATATCAACACCCAATCTAAACCATAACCTGATGTTGGCGGGGAAAATTGTTTTATGCCTTTATTTTCAAAACTTCCTATCTCTTTCACTTCGCCATTAAAAGGATTATACCAGTACCCTACAACTTTATCGCCTGATATTTTCCCCATATTTACGTTGAATGGCTTTCCTATTGCAGAGTAAACAAAAGCAAAGTCTTTCCCTTTTGTAGCTTGGACCCTCTCATAGGCATTTAAATTATTCTCTACAATTAACGATTGGTCTGGTACTCGATCTAAAAATGGTCTTGACTCTATTAATCTTCTTACATATTTCATTTGATTTGCCCCAGGCAAATCGAGGGCTTGTTGCCAAAAAATGTGAGGAAAATTAACTGCCTCTCGTTTAGAAGAATACATTTGCCATATGTCATGGCAACCATAGGTATGTCCGAAAGCCCCTGCAAACAAATCTAAAT
>JANNWE010000582.1:0-5199 GCA_031414675.1 Cytophagaceae bacterium | reverse complement strand
GATTGGCAAAAAGAAATATCAAGACAAGCCACAACGCAAAACCATAATCTTACGTTAAGTGGCGGAAATGAAAAGCTAAAGTACTTTGGGTCTTTTGGAATGCAAAAGCAAGAAGGAATATTAAAAAATAGTGACTTGGATCGGTATAATGGAAGAATAAATTTAAATCAAAATTTCTGGGAAAACAGATTAAGCGTGGATGTAAACCTGAGTACCTCCACTACCAAAAATAAAAGGCCCCCTATTCAAGGCTTAATTGGAGCCGCTATTTCAGCCAACCCTACCTATAAACCTTATGATGCTAAAGGTAATTTAAGCCAATATGCGGATGGAACAAGCCCGCTTTTAGGCTTGATGCTGGAGGAAGATTTTACAAGCACAAATAGAGTTCTTGGTAATATTTCGCCTTCTTTAACCATAATGAAAGGCTTAGTTTACAAATTAAACTTTGGTATAGATAATTCTAATTCAACCAGGGATATTCAATCATTGCCTAATAAAATTCCTCTAGTGGAAGGTGGTTTGCAAACAATTTATTCTAACAATAACAACAGATTGATTGAAAATTATCTTACGTATACGTTAGATAAAAATAAACATTCGCTAACTGCTTTAGCAGGTCATTCTTATCAAAAGATTTTCATTCAAGAGCGATCAAATAGTATTAATAAGTTCCCATTAAATGGTATAGAACCTAAATATAACCCCGGCCTTGGTCAAGATTTGACGCTGGTAAATAACAAGCCTACAGGTTATGCGATAGTAAATGAACTTCAATCGTTTTTTTCTAGATTAAATTATGAATTTAACGATAAATACCTAGCTACTGCAACGGTAAGAATAGATGGCTCTTCAAAATTTGGTTCTAATAATAAATACGGCGTTTTCCCTTCTTTTTCACTTGGTTGGAGAATTTCTGAGGAAGAATTCATGAAATCAACGCCATTTGAAGATTTAAAACTTAGAGCAGGTTGGGGCCTAACGGGTAATCAAGAGATTCCTTCGAAAATTACCCAAGCCTTATTTACCTCGTCTGTTTCTGGTACAACTAGCTATCCTTTGGATGGCGGTAATGTTTACCCAGCCGGCACCACTTATTCGAGATTAGCTAACCCTAATATTCAATGGGAGGTTTCTTCTCAAATTGACGTAGGTTTAGATTTTGGACTTTTCAATGGAGCATTAAGCGGAACCATTGACTATTTCAATAAAATTTCCCAGGATATCTTATTAGAAGTTATTCCTACTGACCCAGTGCAGCCCGCAGGTACTTTTTGGACAAATGTGGCAGATATGAATATAATTAATAAAGGATTAGAAATAGACCTTTTGTTTAGAAAAAAAGTGAATTCTAATTTCAGATATGAAGTAGGTGGAAATATCACTTTTATTAACAATGTGGTGAAGAAATCACCCTATACTGTAATTCCATCGGGTTCTGCTTCTGGTTCAGGTCTTACCTCTGCCACTATAAACGGCTATGTAAACGACCAACCCATAGGTACCTTCTTTTTACAAGAATTTATCGGTTTTGATGAAAAAGGCTTAAGTAAATATCGAGATGTAAATGGCGACGGAATAGTAGGAAACAATGACAGAATTGCTGCTGGAACAGCTTTGCCAAATAAAATATTCAATATTTATGGAAGTATTTTTGTAAGGGGCTTTGACTTTGCTGTAAATTTTAATGGGGTTTCAGGAAATAAAATTTATGACAATACCACCAATGCTAACTTTTACAAATTACGACTTTCAAAAGGAGTAAATACTACGAATGAAGCTACAAAATATCCAGAGGAGTCTGTCAATAATTCAGCACCTATCAGTACAAGGTTTTTAAAGGATGCTGCATTTTTTAGGTTAAACAATACAGCCTTAGGTTATACTTTTGATACTAAAAAATTAGGCATTGAAAAATGGCTACCGACATTAAGATTGAGCGTAACGGGTCAAAATTTATTGCTATTTACAAAGTATGATGGGTACGACCCTGACGTAAATACAGACCGAGCAGTAAACGGCGTTTCTTCTTATGGAATTGACTATCAGACCTATCCTAAAGCTAGATCTGTGATTTTCGGAATTAATCTTGGACTTTAATCAATTAATAAAATGAACAAAATACTAAAATATATTTTAACTGCAGCAGGTTTTTTTGTACTTACAAACGCTTGCACCAATCTCGAAGAACAAGTTTTAGATGAGACATTCAGCTCTATAGTTTCAGAAAAAGATGCTGCTAATGGACTTATTGCCCCTGTTTATGCATTATTGCCAACTATTTATCAACATACCACCTATTTTGCTTTACAACAAATTTCCTCAGACGAGGCAATATTACCTTATCGTGGGGGAACAGATTGGGGTGATAATGGTATTTACCTTGAGCTTCATAGGCATACTTACACTAGTAATAATGCTAATGTTAGAAACACTTGGAATCCTATTGTTCAGTCCATCTCAAGATGTGTAACAGCCATTGCTTCGCTTCCAAGTATTAATGATGCAAACGCAAAAACGTATTTAGCAGAAGCCATTGGAATGAGGGCATTTTATAACATGTTAATTTTTGATTTATATGGAATAGCATTTAAAAAAGAAGATCCAGGTCAAGTTTCTGAAATATTGAGAGGAAATGAGGCTTTAACCTATATAATCTCCGAATTAGAAAGAGCCGAACCTAATTTATTAAACCGGGCAGGTGCTGGCACAGGAAGGCTAACAAAAGCAGGAGCTTGGGGATTATTAGCTAGACTGTATTTAAATGCTGGAGTTTACCGTGATAGAGTCGCAACTAATTTCGATTTCAAAACCTCAGATATGGATCAAGTTATTGCGTATTCAGATAAAATTATCAACTCTGGAGAATACAAACTTTCTAATGACTATTTTTCTATTTTTGGAGATGCTAATCGGACTAATTCTGAAATAGTGTTTGCTGTAGACCAAAGACCAGAATTAAATGGACACAACAGAATGGCCTATTTTTCACTTTCTGGCGATCAATTTCCTCTTCCAGCATTTCCGGGTGCCAATGGAACTGACGGGCCTGCTATAACTTCAGATTTTTATAAAACTTGGGTAGATGCTTATCCTGGACAAGACCCAAAAAGAGATCCAAGATTTTACCAAGAAAATATGAAAATTTATTCTACTGGCATTGACACTTGCGTTGCAGCAGCAGATTTTAAAATAAACAGAGGCATACTTAGAGGCCAGCAATTCGGCCTAATAAGAGTTAATGGCGTTTTCTTAAAATGTCCGGATGGCAAATTTAAAGTTGGCCCATTAACTAACTTGACAAGAAACAGGCCGGATAAAAAAGTTATTTTTACAGAAAAAGTAGATTTTACTCCTGCAGGCTCCGACTATCCAACGGGCTATAGGGTTGAAAAATATGAATTTGCCGCTTCTTCAAATACCGGAAGAAATCGGGGTGATGCAGACATTGTAATAGTTCGATTGGCAGATGTCTTTTTGATGAGAGCTGAAGCTCAATTAAGAAAAAATAATGCTGCGGCCGCTTTAAGTGATGTAAATACCGTAAGAGCCGCTAGAACCGCAACTACCCCTCCGCCTGCCCTCACTTCTATGAATTTAGATTTATTGTATAGAGAAAGAGGGTTTGAATTTTATTGGGAAATGCTAAGAAGAACCGATCAAGTTAGATTTGGCAAATACGAGGATACTTGGACGGAAAAAGACAATAAAGATAAAAACAAAAGGATTTTTCCTATTCCTCAAACTGCAATTGATGGTGCTTCGAATTTAGTGGGTTATTTAGTTCAAAACCCTGGATATTAAATATTCAGATCTTATCAAAAAAGGAATGTAGCACTACATTCCTTTTTTTTGTTTGTTTTGAAAATATCATTGTAAATTGTATTACTTTTAAATTCAATTTAATCAATCAACCTTATTGTAATGAAAAAACTATTTGTTATTTTTTCTACCTTACTTATATCTTTAGGTGCGTATTCACAAATTGGAGTAGGCACAAAAGCACCTAAAAATGCCAAAATACTTTTTGATGGCACTGAAAAAATGTTAAACGAAAACTGGAAATATTGGGAAGGCCCTCGACTTAAAGCCAGTATGCCAATAAAATGGAAAATAGAAGCTGATCCAGCTGGCAATGGAACTGTGGTAAACACAAATGACCCAGCCGCAGCAGGTGGTCTTTACGGTGCTGCAGATATAGTTACCAAAGAAGAATTCAAAGATTTTAGGCTTCATGTAGAATTTTTTATCAAAGAAAAAGGTGGGAATAGTGGCGTTTATCTTCAAAACCGATACGAAATTCAAGTTTTAGATGGCGATACCACCTCGCATGGGATGGGGGCTGTCATTAACGAATCTAAATCACCCTATTTTGCCTATAATGGAATTGGAAAATGGAATGCCTATGATATTGTTTTTAGAGCCGCTAGATTTGACAAGGATGGAAAACGTACGGAAAACCCTTTAGTAACTATCTATTTCAATGGTAAAAAAGCCCATACAAACCAAAAGATTAGTCAAGTTTGGGGAGGACCAAATTCAGGGCAAGATGGAGGAAATGATGGAGGAAAAGGTATTACCGATAGACCGGGTGGATTAAAACTACAAGCCGAAGGCCACAATGTTTTGTATAGAAATATTTGGATTAATCCTTTAGACCTAAAAAAGGCGGATACCGATTTTTAAGAATTTTGAAATTCATTCAATAAAAAATCACAAGTAACTTATAATTAACTCCTTACCATTTTTTTAGAAAATCCTTCACTACTTTAACTGTGGCTATGGGGTCTTCTTCCATGGGAGTATGGCCAAGCTGCGGAAGTATCACAAGCGTATCGTTTGGTAAATCTTTATGAAATTTATAAGCCGATTCTAGCGTAATAAGTTTGTCGTTTTCCCCCCACAAAACCAAAGTTGGGATAGCTAAGGTTTTTAATAAATCAGAAATATTTTCAGAAATAACTTTGTTCTTTGTCATTCTTGTTATGAAAGCTTTCCGATTTCCCTCTCTTAGAGACAATTCAAAATACCTATCTATTAATTCGTCAGTGACCTTATTCTCATCATAATATACATTTTTTATGCTTTTTTCAATTACAATTCTTGGGGTTATATAGAGGAAAGCAGAATTAATAAAAGGCCATTGAGCCATTTTAAAAGCTATTGGGACAGACTTTGAGGTCAACTTATATCCAGCCG
>JANNWE010000581.1:0-4264 GCA_031414675.1 Cytophagaceae bacterium | reverse complement strand
CCAGAAATTGAAATACCATAAGAATTTATTTTTTTGGCAATTTCTGCATTTTTAGGATTAAGAATTAATTTGGCTGGTCTAAAAACATTATAAACTCCTTTCCTAGGTACAAATCCCATTTCTGCTTGAAAATCTTTTCCTATTCTACCTAAGCCCAAATTTAAATCAATATTTGGATGATGATATCCCATATAATGTGCTAAGCTAGAAGCATCTTTTCCTCCGTTTGGCACAAATGATTGGTGATAATAGGTTTCAGATTCAAATTTATTATCTGGTGAAAAATAATTAAATTCTAAGCCTAATACGCTATTGTATTTATTTAAATTATGACCCTGATCGTCTCCCAATCGTTGGTTATTTACAAAAATTCCACCGATGGAGGATCTTGTGAAAACTTTTCTTTGAAGCACCGCAACGGTATAATTGGTAGCTGGCAAAAAATCTTTTTCTCCAAAATTTACCCGTTTTGTTTGCATGTTCATTAGGCCAACTCTCCAATTATCATTTATTTTTCCACTTAATCTTGCCCCTGCCACAATTGGCACTTGTTGGGCCAATCCTGTCAATTTATTTCTTGTTATTCCAATTCTTCTTGAAAAGAATGGCCGGGTATCTGGAAAACCAAATGTCCCAAACAAGTCGCTATTTTCGATAAAAAATTGTCTCCTTTCTGGAAAAAACAACTCAAATCTACTCAAGTTGGTTTGTTGTTTGTCCACTTCCACTTGCGAAAAATCAGGGTTAATGGTTAAATCCAGATTCAAGGAAGGAGTAATTGCAATTTTGGCATCTAAGCCCACCCCAGTTTTTGAATCTGAATTTGGCTTAAGGGCTTCTAAATTTCCATTTCTTGTAAAATCTTTAGATAAATTGCCTGATAGATAAGGAATTAGTGAAATGTTAGCTCCTGGTTTTGGAGGAGCATCATCCCAAATTAATAGACCAGTAAATGCTAAATTATAGGGTTTGAAATTTCGTGGAACCGCAGACCAGCTCGCAACTTCATTAGATTGCATATAAAATCTTCCAAAGTTAATTCGCCAAGAGTTGCCCGAATCGGATACTTTATATCTTAAAGTTGTAAAAGGAATAGCCATTTCTATTACAAAATAATCTTCATAGTTTTTTACTTGTGAATACCACTTATTGTCCCATGACATATCCACCATTTCACCTAAAGATATCAAGCCCTCTCTTTGTACATTTAGCGGAGTTACTGAAAACTGCATTCCATTGAGTTTGTCTTTAAAAGTGTCAATACTTACTGAAAAGACATCACTTGTGCCACTTTCAAAATCTCTCTTTAAGGAACTTGACGTGTAGCTACTTTTGGGTTGAAAAGCCTTTACTCCTACATACAAAAATCTATCATCAAAGGTTAATTTAACTTCGGTTTGATTAACTGCATAGGAAGTATCATAGGGTTTGTTTAGGTAAAAATTATTGGCTAAGTCTGAGCTTTGCCAAGCTGTTTCATCTAAGATACCATCTAGTTTTATGAGTGTTTTAGCTTTTTTTATATGAAACTCTTTCGATGAGTCTTGAGCAGTCGCTGATAAATTAATAAGTATATGAAAGCAAAAAAGTAAGGAATAAGCAAACTTCATTTGATTATTAAATGTTGTCTTGTTGATGAAAATCGATACAAATATGGTAGATTTAAATTTCAAAATTGAATTTTTAACACTTTTTAGATGTCAAAGCGGAAAAGAAAGTCTCAAATAGCAGAGCAAAAAAAACAAATCCACGATTTTTTTAAAAATTTTAACGATAGAGTTTATACGTTAAATGATCTATATAACCATCTTGATGTAATAGATCAAGATGAAAAAATATTCGTTAAACTTATTGTAGAAGATTTGGTGGACGAAGGAATATTAAAATTAGCGGGTAGAAGCCGTTACGTTTTTAATGAAAACACTCCAATGAATCAAGATTTTATTTCGGGGAAAGTGGATTTTGTAAACCCTAAATTTGCCTTTATAAGGTATGACGACGACCAATCTGATGTTTTTGTATCAGTAGATGATTTGGGTGGAGCCTTAGATGGTGATTTAGTGAAAGTTAAAATAATAGGGCAAAGAAAAAATGGAAAGAATCCGGAAGGCCGGGTATCAGAAATTATTTCTCGAGCTAGAGAAGAAGTAGTAGGTAAAATAAAAGTCTTCGCTTCTTATGCATTAGTTAGGCCTGATAATAAAGGTTTTTACGACGATATTTTCATATCCAAAGAATTTGTGAATGGTGCGGAAACAAACGACCTGGTTATTGTGAAAATCACCAATTACCCTTCAGACCATATTCAAGCATCTGGTCAAGTAATGGAGGTCTTGGGTAAATCTGGAGATAATAATGCGGAAATGCATGCAATAATGGCTGAATTTGGTTTGCCAGTAAAATTTCCAGAGGATGTATTAATAGAAGCAGAAGCCATAAATGAAATAATTAGCAAAGAAGAAATAGCAAAAAGGCGTGACATGCGTGAGACTTTAACCTTCACCATTGACCCTCATGACGCGAAAGATTTTGACGATGCCATAAGTTATAATTTATTGGAGAATGGAAATTATGAAATAGGAGTTCATATTGCGGATGTATCTCATTATTTATTACCTAATACAAAATTAGAAGCTGAAGCGGTAAAAAGAGCCACATCTGTTTATTTAGTAGACAGAACTATACCTATGTTACCCGAAAAGCTCTCAAATAATTTATGCTCTCTACGACCAAATGAGGATAAACTGGTCTTTTCAGTTGTTTTTGAAATAGATTCCCATGCTAATATTTTAAAAGAATGGTTTGGAAGAGCCATAATTCATTCTGACAGAAGGTTTTCTTATGAGCAAGCTCAAGAACTTTTGGAATCAGATGATGAAACTCTAGATAGCTATAGTGTTAAATTGAAAATTCTAAATGGTCTTGCCAAAACTTTAAGAAAAGAACGTTTTATAAAAGGGGCATTTAATTTTGAAACCAACGAAGTAAAATTCAATTTGGATGAAAATGGAAGGCCCTTAGGAGTTTATCAAAAAGTAAGAAAAGACGCACACAAGCTTATAGAAGAATTTATGCTTTTAGCAAATAAAAGAGTGGCTGAATTTGTATATAAAATTAATATCCAAGCCATGAAAGAGCTAGAAGCGGAGCCCTACACAATGGTTTACAGAGTTCATGAGCCACCAAATCCTACCAAAATGGAGACTTTTGTGAAATTTGCTGGGAAATTAGGTTTTTCTGTTAAAACAGGAAATACAAATGTATTGGCAAACTCACTCAATAAATTAATGTCAGAAATAGAAGGGAGCCCTGTTCAAAATGTTTTGGAATCTTTGGCTATTCGTACTATGAGTAAGGCAAGATACTCAACTGCAA
Source organism: Cytophagaceae bacterium (assembly GCA_031414675.1). GTDB lineage: Bacteria > Bacteroidota > Bacteroidia > Cytophagales > Spirosomataceae > Leadbetterella. Next base: position 889 of record JANNWE010000581.1, on the reverse strand, counting down.
CATTAGGGCATTTTGGATTAGCTTTTGAGCATTATAGTCATTTTACCTCTCCTATCAGACGTTATCCAGACGTAATGGCCCATCGAATGCTACAGCATTATTTGGATGGAGGGAAATCTCTCCACAAAGAAGATTTCGAAGAGAAATGCAAACATTCTTCTGATCAAGAAAAATTGGCTGCCGAGGCCGAGAGGGCTTCAATCAAATACAAACAGGTGGAGTTTATGAGTTTTCAACCCCGCACCCAAGTTTTTTCGGGTGTGGTTACAGGAGTTGCGGAGTTCGGTATTTTTGTCGAAGTTGAAAGCACTTCCTGTGAAGGCATGGTGCGTTTGGCAGAGCTTAGCGATGATTTTTATGAGTTTGATGCCGATAATTTTAGAGTAGTAGGAAAACGAAAAGGAAAGATAATTGGATTTGGAAATGCTGTAAAAGTTAAAATAAAAGCCACTGATTTGGAAAGAAGAAGCATAGATCTTGAATTAGTTTCAGTAGAAGGTTCAAATTTTGTTCAAAAAGATAGATTTAGTTCTCCAAAGTCCAGTCGTGGTGGTAGGTCTGATGGAAAGAGAAATAGGAAGAGGTAAATTTTAAAGATTATTTTTTAGGTTTAGTATTGCTTTATTGATATTATTCCACTTTTTATTTAATTTAGGGATGTTCAATTCAAAAAAGATTTCTTTTTGAGGATTAATGAATTTTCATTTCTAAGCTTTATAATTTATATTATTTCAATTTTGAAAACGACTACCTTAGTTTTAAACATTATTTTCAGTATTGCCTTTTTTCCAGCTGTAATAGCAGCTATGATGTCTCCAATGGTATTTGGTAGCGGTTCAAGTTTTGGGGCTTGGACTGTTTTTTTTGCAATTGTCGGTATTCCAATTTC
>JANNWE010000580.1:0-11746 GCA_031414675.1 Cytophagaceae bacterium | reverse complement strand
TTTTTATAATTTAATTGATCTAAGTCTTAAAGCATTGGTAATAACAGAAACCGAACTAAAGCTCATGGCCAATGCCGCTAGCATGGGCGAAAGCAAAAGGCCAAAAAACGGATAGAGCAGCCCCGCAGCCACTGGTACTCCCAAAACATTATAGATGAAGGCAAAAAATAAGTTTTGCCTGATGTTGCTCATCACTTTATGGCTGAGATTCTTGGCTTTTACAATGCCTTGCAAGTCCCCTTTTACCAAAGTGATGGTGGCACTTTCAATGGCTACATCGGTGCCTGTTCCCATGGCAATACCTACATCCGACTGTGCTAATGCTGGAGCATCGTTTATTCCATCGCCAGCCATGGCCACTACCTTACCTTGCTTTTGAAGGATTTTTATTTCATTGAGTTTATCCTCTGGTAAGCACTCAGCCTTGAAATGCTTTAGGTTTAATTGTTCTGCTACAGCCTTGGCTGTGTTATTATTATCACCGGTGAGCATTATCACTTCAATTCCTTTTTCTTGCAATGTCATTATCGCTTCCCTACTACTTTTTTTAATAGCGTCGTAAATAGTAACATAACCCACCGCTTGACTTTCCACCGAGATATATGAAACCGTTTTGCCTTTTTCTTGCTCAGATTTTACCTGTTCCGCAAGATTTGAATCAATGGGTATATAAAATTGTTCCATCAATTTTATATTGCCTAAGGCAACTTTTTTGCCTTCCACAGTTCCAATTACCCCTTTTCCTGCAATGGCTTCAAAATCATTGACTTTGGTAGGCGAAACCTTATTATTTTTACCGTATTTTACAACTGCTTCAGCAAGTGGATGCTCGCTGTATTGGTTTAAGGAGCTGATGTATTGTAGCAAATCACTCTCACTTTCTTTTTGTGTGGCTACTAATTTCTCTACGGATGGTTTTCCTTCGGTGATTGTACCTGTTTTATCTACAATAAGCGTATTTACTTTATCCATTTTTTCGAGGGCTTCGGCATTTTTTATCAAAACACCCGAAAGAGCACCGCGTCCCACTCCCACCATGACAGACATGGGCGTTGCTAATCCTAAGGCACAAGGGCAAGCAATTATCAATACTGCTATGGCATTTACAAAAGCATACACATAAGCTGGATCTGGTCCAAAAATAGCCCAAACCACAAATGTGATCACCGAAATAAGCAGAACAATTGGCACAAAGTATTTAGAAATCTTATCTGCTAGTTTTTGAATGGGGGCTTTGGACCGGCTTGCAGTATTTACCATGTGAATTATTTGCGACAAAAGCGTATCCGCACCTACTTTTTCTGCTTTCATTAAAAAAGACTTGGTTCCGTTGATTGTTCCAGAACTCAATTTGTCTCCAACTACCTTATCTACAGGAATAGGCTCTCCCGTTATCATGGATTCGTCAATGCTGGTATGACCTTCTGTTAGTTCACCGTCCACCGGGATTTTTTCTCCTGGTTTTACCCTCAATAGATTCCCAACCATAATTTGATCGATGGATATTATTTTTTCCACACCATTTTCAAACAAAGTGGCTACAGCTGGCACAAGTTTTAAGAGTTCTTTGATGGCTCCGCTTGTTTGATTGTGGGCCCTAGCTTCTAGCAACTGGCCCAACAATACTAAAGTCAAAATAACAGTAGTAGCTTCAAAATATACATACACATTACCATCGGTCGTTTTAAAATCTTGAGGAAATAAATCGGGCAATAGGAGGGCAACAATACTGAAAACCCATGCAATGCCCGAACCAATGCCGATTAGCGTAAACATATTTAGGTTCATTGTTTTCAAAGAAGTCCAAGCTCGTTTGAAAAACATAAAAGTGGCGTAAAACACCACAGGTATAGAAAGCCCAAATTGTACCCAATTCCAAGATTTTTGATCTAAAATAGCATATAGCGGATTATTTGGCACCATTTCGGACATCGCAATTAAAAAAATCGGTAAGGTGAAAGCAATAGCTATCCAAAATTTCTTTAAGAGGTTTTTGTAGTTTTCATCTACTTCTTGTTCTTCACCACCCAGCATGGGCACCAGGTCCATCCCGCAAATTGGGCATTCCCCTGGCTCATCTTTTACGACCTCAGGATGCATTGGGCAGGTGTATTTTGGATTGCTTTTTGCGGTACTCTTTTGTTCTACTAAATCCATTCCGCAAACAGGGCAATCTCCGTTCTTTTCGTAGGTTTTTTCCCCTTCACAATGCATAGGACAATAAAAAACCCCAGTTCCAGTGCCTTTAGGCTCTACTTTTTTTGGTTGTGTATCTGGAGCTTTTCCTTCCATAAAGATCCCATATCCACCCCCATCATTCTTCAAGGCTTCCTGAAATTTTTCCAAGGTAATATGGTCATCCATACTAATTGTAGCCTTGGCATTTACCAAATTCACAGATGCTTGATAAACACCTTCAACTTTTGACAAAGTTTTCTCCACATGGCTTCTACAGCCATTACAGGTCATACCAGTGATAACATACGTGTGTGTCATCTTATGATTCTCTGAAGTTGATGTAGCATTAGAATCACTTATTGAATGTGAAACATTCGAAATAGAATATCTACCTCCTTCATTCTTAAGAGCTTCTTGGAATTTTTCTATCGGTATTTGGCTATCCATAGTGATGATGGCCTTATTGCTTCCTAAATCTACTGAAGCCTTGGAAACACCTGCAATATTTGACAAAGTTTTCTCCATATGACTTCGACAGCCATTGCAGGTCATCCCGGAAACTCCATACGTATGAGTTATTTCTCTCATTCAATTTAAGATTTTTTTAATTTCATTCCACATTTACTGCATTTGTCACCTGCTTTACCAGTAATTTCTGGGTGCATTGGGCAAGCAAATTTATCAGTAGCTGATACTTTTGAATGATTTTCCATATTCATATTATTATTAAAACAATACAACACACAAGCCATGCCTTTGTAGCTGGAGTGTACATTTCCTATTTTTTTGCCTTTGGCGTCAAAAATTTCACAAGTGGTGCCATTGTCTTTAACACTAATAAGTAAATCGCCATTTAAGTTTTTGAATGTTTTACCATCCTTGCCAATTCTCCCCATTATTTTGCCAGCACCATCAAACAAGTTTCCCTTTCCATCGGTATATGCTATTTTGTGGCCTTCCGCATCAAAAATTTCATTACCTTTTGAAATATATCCAATCTCAACTCCATCCTTTTTAATTTTACCATTACTGTCAATACTAGTTTGATTTGGGTGCTTATAATTTCTGGTTTGGGCAAATCCAATGGATGGGAATGTTGATACGGAAATCATAGTTAAGATCATTGCTTTTTTGAACAATTTTAAATTTTTCATTTTCATGTTATTTATTTGTAGATTCGTTTCTACCTTACAAAATTCGAAATACTAATTCATTAATCTGTTACACAATTTCGATTAAAATTTGCAATTTTTATAATTTGTCAATTTGGTTTCTATTTCGAGTTGATAATTTTTTAAAATGGGACGGTGAAAAGCCCATTACTTTTTTAAACTGATTACTCAAATGTGCTATACTGCTATAATTAAGCTGGTTGGCTATTTCATTTAAGTTTAATTCATCGTAAATCAACAATTCTTTTACTTTTTCGATTTTCTGATTGATAAAATATTTTTCAATTGTAGTATTTGTGATTTCCGAAAAAAGATGGCTGATTGAATTGTAATCTTGGTCCAAATTATCAGCGAGATAATCAGATAGATTGCTATTGATTTCGTTGTTTTTATTATGAACTAAATCAACAATTAAGTTTTTTATCTTTTCTACCAACCTATTATTTTTATCCTCAATCAGATCAAAACCCAATACTTGTAAATTTTTCAGTAAACTATTCATTTGTTGTTTATCCAAATCCAATTCTTGAAGCTCAACTACGCCTAACTCCACTGAAATGGGGTGAAGGCCGAGTTGTTCTAACTCAGCTTTCACCACCATTTTGCAGCGATCGCAAACCATATTTTTGATGTAAAGATGCATTTATTTCACCTCAAAATTTAACATCATGCCATCATCTTCGTGCTCAAGATTATGGCAGTGGAATACAAATTTTCCTTTTTGAGTAAATGTCATAATTACTTTAACTTTTTCGCCAGGACCAACCATTACAGTGTCTTTCCAAGCTTTTTCGTGAGGTAGAATTGTTCCTCGACCGCCAGATCTTGACACAACTTGGAAAATTACCCCGTGCATGTGCATAGGGTGGGCTTCATCTCCAGTAGAATTGTCAAACTCCCAAGTTTCTGTAGTTCCCAAACTTACCGATTCATCTATTCTATCAGATTTATATACTTTACCGTTTATTTTGTGCATTCCGGCACTCATATTCTTCATATCCATAGTAAGAGCAAAAGTTCTAGTTTTGCTACTGTTCTGGATTTTGTTGAAGGGAATTAAAGTGATTGGTAATTTAAAAGCGTCTGTTTCTTGTTTGTTAACATTGAAACTCATTATTTTGAATGGCTGATTACCTTGGGAATTACCCATTGTATTAAAAATTTCACTCATTAAATAAACCATTTCTCCAACTTTTACCGACGAAAAGTCCACCAAAATATCAATCCTTTCACCTGTTCCAAGTAGAACTGTTTTTACTTTTTCGGGGGAAGCCAACATGCCACTATCCGAGCCAATTACGTAAAAATCTGCTCCATTGCTCCATGCCAAATTATAGATTCGAGCCGAGGAACCATTTAAAACTCTAAATCGGTAAAACCTAGTAGAAACTTCAAGGAATGGTTTATTTGTGCCATTTACCAAAATATTCTCACCCATATAGCCAGTCATAACCTCCGTCATAGTAGGGCTATATTTAATGGTACCATCGCTATTTAATCGTTTATCTTGAATTACCAAAGGCACTTCAAAATTCCCGGAAGGCAGATTTAGGGCTTTTTCTTCGGGGCTTTCAACAATAAAGAGTCCAGACAAACCTTGCGTAACCTGTTTGCCAGTAAGCTGATGCAAATGTGGATGGTACCAGTTGGTGCCAGCCTGCTGAGCAACAGTAAATTTAAAATTAAAACTTTCGCTAGGCATGATCATTTGGTCTGGGTGACCGTCCATATTATCTGGAATTACCAAACCATGCCAGTGAATATTAGTGTGTTCTTTCATTTTGTTTTGGAACGGAATATTCACCTCTCCGCCTTTTTGGACCCGAATAGTGGGCCCTAAAAGTCCGTTTCTATACCCCAAAACATTTACTTTTGATGTACTCATGATAGTGTCCTGTGTGTTTTGAGCAACCAATGTCGAACTCGCATTAATAGTTTCAGGTATTTTTAATGCGGTTTTAAATTCTGCATCAGCCACAATTGGAGCCACAGCGGTTCCATGATCCATACCAGCCATGCAGGAGGAAAGCAAACTTTCACTTGTAGCAATAGCCAATGTACCTAATCCTAAATTCTTAATAAATTGTGTCCTTTTCATTTTTAGTAATTTAAAAAAAAATTTAATTTATAGTCTCTATTGTACTGCCACAACTCATCATCATTGAACCGTAGTATGGATTCTTAACTTCATTTTCTTTGCTTAACCAATTGGCCCCTTTGCCTCCATTTGCCATTGGGCAAAACTGATAATATGTTGGTGTTTCAGTTTTAGCCACTTTCATTAGTGCATAGATGTTTTTTGTAACTGGAATTAAAGCCTTACGTTGATCTTCTATTTTTTTGCTGTTGGCTATTTTCTGGGCGTCGGATTCTAGTTCTTTCATCACTTTCATCCATACCATGTGCACATCCATTGGTAGTTCATTCATTTTGATGGCTTTTAAAGAGCTTACTAAATTAGCACTTTTAGCCGCAGCAGCACTTGCATTGGTTGATACTAAGGCATCTTTCACTTCAAAATAGTTATTAAAAACGGATTGCATCTGATCTGCTTCTTTCTTTGATTCTGTAGGCATAGTGTGGCTAGCAGGTTCCTGGGCTTTCTTTTCCATTGGTACGATGTGGCTAGCATGTTCGTCGGCTTTCTTTTCCATTGGCATAGTGTGGCCAGTATGTTGGTCTTTAGTTCCATTTTGTTTTTCATTTACCAAAACTGATTCCTCAGGCAGATCGGCTTTTACGGCTATTTTGGCAGTTCTCTCATATTTGCAGCAATCCATAAGTCCATTGTAAGCATTATCTTGTGCAAGGAACTGATCACTGTCATAACCTGCCAAGGCTATTCGCTTCAAAATATCCGTTTGTGTTGTTTTTTTGGAGTTGTAGGTTATTGTGGCCATTTTGGCTTCCTTGTCCCAGTCAACAAGGGCTACATTTTTTATATTTCCAGCTTTTTCAATGGTAGCCTTACACATACCGCAGTTACCATAAATTTTTACTGTTTCAGTTTTTGAATTTTTTATTTGTGTAAATGATTGGGTTGTAGATAACAACATATAAATTGTCATCAATACTGTTGATTTCATTTTATTTGAAAATTAATTGTAAGAAAATTTTTAGAGAAAAAGGGTGATAACTATTTAAAACCACCAAAAAATAATCGGTTTGGGCAGTCTTATCCCTGTAAGATTTAAATTAACCTATATTTGGAGGAGTCCAAATTGAAAAGAAACCAGTGGAAATTGTGATTTCTTGGTATTGAAAATTATTAGTTTGAATTTCGAAAGCTTTACTTTCTTCCACTAAGTGAATGGAAATAGGTGCATTCGGAACGAAATTGGTTAGTTGAACTCTACAAGTAACTTTTCCGCATTTTCCTTCACAATCCTTCTCTTTTTTATTGTCATCTTTTTTTGAGCTTTCCGCACTGCAACATTTCGATTTTTTAGAACAGCAACTTTTAGCAGCATTACTTTTCAGCTTTTTTGAATCTGAACCACAAGCATACAGCTCCACAGGCTTGGCAATAAAGCTGAGTATGAAAATTAAGAAAAGAAATGGTACAGTATTTTTCATTTGAAACATAAACGCTCAAATTTAAGAAAAAGTTTAATTAAATATATTCCTTTAAGCAAAATAAAACATAATCCAAATCATGGAAGAAGTAAGTATGCCCGCATAAAATATATCGGATTGATACATAGGAATTTCTTCGTTCTCTTTTTTGACGAACCAAATAAAAAGTAAAAAACAGGCAATACTTGCTGGGGTGGCTGCCATTTGAGGAGATAGTATTCCAGTAAGTGTTACAACAATAAATGGAGATATTACTAGCAAAAATTTAATTAAAGTACTTCCTATTCCCGATAATGAAATTCCTAAGTCGTAATCATGAACTTTGCCTTTTCCAATTGCATTTAGATGTTTACTAAATAGCACTATTAGTATCGAACCAATCACAAAAATTGAGAAAACACGATAAAGGAAATTAAAGGTTTCTCCAAAAGTTTGGATTACAAATGACGATTTTATTAGGATATTTTCAAAAATCCAGTCGCATCCTAAACCAACAAAAGGCGAACTAGCCAAGACCAAAACTGCGGCAATTGGGTTGGTTTGTTTCCAAAGTACTCCCCAGAAAAATACAACTACTAAGCCAGGTTTGATATAGGAGGTTTGGTTAGCTAATTTCAAGAAAAAATTATCAGAAGAGCTAGGGTCGTAAGTAGAAAACGCTAAAAATCCTGCTATGGCACAAATTATTACAACAGCTAATTGCCCAAAACGCACCGTCTTTTTGTCTGAGGCTTTAGGGTTTATATATTTTTTAAAAATATCGTAGGCCATCATTGTGGAAACGGAGTTCATCATAGAATATATGGCTGAGAATATTGCACACATTAAGCCAGACAAAATTAATCCAATAAAGCCATAACCTGCCGGAACTACAGTCTTCATTAAAGTAAGAAAAGTATCATCGGGTTTTATGTAATCTGCCCCATATCTACTTTTAAATATATAATAGGCAGCTGTACCAATAGCAATAGAGAAAAAAGGAATAATAAGTTTTAAAAACCCAGCTGCTATCGCACCTAATTTTGCATCTCTGTCAGACTGTGCGGCTAATACTCGCTGTACTTGATATTGATTGGTAGTCCAATAGAACATATTTAGGATGGTCAATCCAGTAAAAATGCCACTCCAGGGTAGTTTTGGATGATTAGAAGGCAAATAAAGATGCATTTTATTGGCTTCTGTATGATCTAATTTTAATAAACCTGATATTCCACCAATCTCAGGTTGTAAATAAGTGAGGGTTCCCATCAATAAAATGGAAAGAATCATGATAATGGTCAAAATATTATCGGCTGTAACTACAGATTCCATTCCACCAAAAACCGTAAAAACAACAGTCACTATGGCAATAATTAAAATCCCTTGAATATAGCTGACCTCCCAACCTGTACCCGCAAAAAGGAGACCCAACGTGCGACTACCTATATAAAACCCTGCAATTAATTGAACCAATATGAATGCCACCATCAAAATACTGTACACTAAACGAGCCTGAGAATTAAAGCGGGCTTCAAGAAATTGGGATAGCGTAAAGAAGTTTTTCTTTCTATATATTGGAATAAAAATATAACATAGAACCAAAATGGCAGGGATAGCCCAAATCTCATAATGGCTTTGTGCAAAACCGATAGAATAGCCAACGCCCATCATACCAATGATTTGCTGCGCATGGATGTTTGTGCCGAAAATAGACCCTGCTACCGACCACCATCTCAATGACCGTCCCGCCATGAAATACTCTTCGGCGTCCTTTTTTTTGAAACTTGAATACATACTTGCAACAATTAAAAACAATAAAACCGCTACAACTACCACAATATCAAACCATTCGAGTGATTTTAACATAATTTTAGTATTCTTGACTTAAGGGATGAATCATCAATTCGTCTATCACAACGTGTTTGGGTTGATCCATAATGTAAATAATTGTATTTGCCATATCTTCCGCTTTTAACCAGTCCGAATGATTTTCTGCACCTTGAGGGTCAGCATGAAACATGGTATCTACCAAACCCGAATATACTACCGAAACTTTTATTCCATCTTTTCTAACTTCTTTTCTTAAGGCAGCTGAAAAAGCATCTTGAGCAAATTTTGAAGAACAATATAAACTTCCTCCATCAAAAACTCTTTTTGCAACATCGGAAGCAATATTAATAATATGCCCTGTTTTAGCTTCTTTCATGCCATTCAAAACTTCTTTTGAAAACAAAAAAGTACCTTTCACATTTACGTCATAAATATCCGACCAAGCTTGAGCCGAAATGGATTCAGTAGGCCCAAAAACACCATAACCCGCATTATTTATCATAAAATCTATAGACCCAAAGGCAGCAATCATTTCACTAACGGCTGTTTTTGCAAGGCTTTCATCTGCTACATTTCCTACAAAAATCAAGCATTTCGAGCCTAATTTTTCTATTTCTGCTTTTAGTTCTAGTAATTCTTTTTCACTTCTGGCTACTAAGCCAATATGTATAGATTTTTCTGCAAGATTTAAAGCCAGAGCTTTGCCAATTCCTTTTGATGCACCCGTCAGTAATACTGTTTTGTTTTTAAGCGACATACCTATTATTTTATATTGTAAATTCTTGATTCGTAAGGTTTTAAATAAAAATGAGTTTTGGAATCTTCTTCGAAAGTTGGATAATTTCCAATTAATATTTCTCTTTTTGAATACTTTTCTTCGATTTGAAATGATTGAACATTATTGGTAAAGTTATTCATAATTAATAATTTAACTTGTTCAAAATTACGTTCATAAAGCCATATATTTTCACATGTTGGTCGTAAATCTAAATATGTGCCATAAATTAGAGTTGGGTTTTTTTTTATTGGCTATCGGGTTTAAAGAAAACAGAGAATCATTTAAAATTCCCTCATTTATAATAGGATTTGTGTTAGCATCTTGTTTATTTAGTTTTTTACAGCAATTTTAGGAGTTTTATACGATTTTATACAAAATTTCGAAACAAATAATGGTAGTAAGTTTGTTTTTAATAGGCTCTTCTATTTCTTTTGAAAGTATTAAAAAAGTTGGGATTTCTGTAATTTTACAAGCAAGTGCTGTTTGGATTATTATTTGTCTTTTATCTTTATATTATGTTATGTTTTTTCAAAAATAGGTTGTAATGGAGATCAATAAAAAGCGTAGGAGTTTTCTTCAAAAAAGTATGTTAGGTATCGCCGCCGTTTTGGGAAGTGAAATAGTATTTGCTAAAAATATTCCTAAAGGTTTAAATTTTTTAGGAGCGAAAGATTTCTTAGATGTTCTGCCGAAAGGAAAACACAAAGAGATGGTATTATTGAATGACAGGCCACTAAATATCGAATCCCCAGCCCATTTATTAGATGATGAGATTACTCCAGCCAAAAAAATGTTCGTTAGAAACAATGGAAATTTGCCCGAAAATATTGACCTTTCAAAATGGACATTAGAAATTTCTGGAGAAGCTGTAAAAACAAAAAAGGTTTTTACTTTAAACGAACTAAAAACAAAATTCAAAACCTATACCTATCAGTTGCAACTAGAATGTGGAGGTAACGGCAGATCGGGGTTTAGTCCGCAAACTGCTGGAAATCAGTGGCAAGAAGGGGCTATCAGTTGTGCGGAATGGACAGGGGTTCGCTTAAGAGACGTTTTAGAAAGTGTCGGAATAAATTCAGATGCCGTTTATATTGGTTTTGTTGGGAAAGACATTCATTTAAGTGGAGATATACTTAAAGCTACCATTTCCAGAGGGGTACCAATTAGTAAAGCTATGGAAGACGAAACTTTAATTGCATGGGCTATGAATGGGAAAGATATACCCTTATTACACGGGTATCCTTTAAGGCTAGTGATTGGCGGATGGCCTGCATCAGTTTCAGGTAAATGGCTCAATAAAATACTAGTTAGAAATAAGGTGCATGACGGTGAAAAAATGAGCGGGCAAAGTTACAAAATCCCCAAATTCCCAATTGAACCGGGAGCAAAAGTGGAGGATAAAGATTTCACTATAATAGAGTCTATGCCCGTAAAATCTCTCATCACCTATCCAAAATCTGGAGCTATTTTGTCTAATACTCAAAAATTAGCGGTAAGGGGACACGCCTGGGCAGGTGATCTTGAAGTTAAAGAAATGAATGTTTCCATAGATTTTGGTGCAACTTGGCAAAAATGCGAATTAAAGAAGCCAAAAAATAGATTGGCTTGGCAACAGTGGACATTGGAAATAAATTTTCCACAAAAAGGGTATTATGAAGTGTGGGCAAAAGCAACAGACACTAATGGTATTTCTCAACCAATGGTAATTCCTGCTTGGAATCCAGGAGGATATTTGAATAATTCGTGCCACCGAATAGCAATAAAAGTGGTTTAATAAATAGAAAATGAAAAAGGCATTTAAATTTTTAATATTTAGCTTTAGTATTTTAACTTTTATTAATGCTTCTTTTAAAGAAAAAGAGCAAATACTAGGAAATAAAGTACTCTTGATACAAGCCGATTCCACCATAAAAATTGATAGCAATACCGGTTTAATTATTGGAGAAGGTTTAGATTTAGTTACTGCTCATTGCACAGGTTGTCATTCTAGCAAATTGATAACGCAGTTTCATACAGACAAAAACGGATGGCTTGAAAAAATCAGATGGATGCAACAAAAGCAAAAACTTTGGGATTTGGGGGCTGCGGAGCCTATAATATTGGAATATTTAGCTAAAAACTATCCTCCTTTAGAAAAAATAAATAGAAAATGAAAAAGGCATTTAAATTTTTAATATTTAGCTTTAGTATTTTAACTTTTATTAATGCTTCTTTTAAAGAAAAAGAGCAAATA
>JANNWE010000579.1:0-4839 GCA_031414675.1 Cytophagaceae bacterium | reverse complement strand
TTGCATTTCTTTAGCTAACACTTCATTTGGAAGTAGGTTGTAAAGTCCAGCCAGAATCTCGTATTTGACTTTGGTTTCAGTTCCTAAAGCACCAGCCTCCGCAGCTTTTATAATTCTTTGCCAGGTTTCTTCTAAACCTTTGGCAGAAGGGTGTCTTACGGTATATTCTACCATGGCGTAATCGGGTACAATATTAGAAGTAAGTCCACCATTTTTTATGACATAATGAATTCGAGTTTCTGGAGAAATATGTTCTCGCATTAAATTCACCATATAATTCATGGCTTCTACGGCATCTAGTGCCGACCTCCCTTTTTCAGGACTGGCCGAAGCGTGTGCAGCTAGGCCTTCGAAAGAAAAATTAGTAACTCTATAGGCAAGAGAAGAATTCGGACTAGCATTGTTGTTATCTCCAGGGTGCCAATGTAATACTGCATCTACATCTTTAAAAATCCCTTCTTTTACTAAATAGGTTTTCCCTCCACCAGCACCCTCTTCAGCCGGTGTGCCTATAAGTCGAACTGTCCCTTTAATATTTGATTTTTCCATCCAATTTTTTATGGAAACCGCCGCCGCTACCGCTCCTACACCAAAAAGATTATGTCCGCATCCATGCCCATACCCATTTAATGCCAAAGGCTTTCTAGTGGGGACAGCTTCTTGAGAAAGACCAGGCAATGCATCCATTTCGGCAAGAATTGCAATAACGGGATAACCATTTCCAAATGAAGCCACAAAAGCGGTTTGCATTTCACCAACACCCTTTTTCACCATAAATCCATTGGAAGAAAGCTCATTCATTAAGGCCCCAGAAGTTTTTTCTTCGAGATAGCCTGGTTCAGCAAACCTCCATATTTTGTCAGAAAGCTCTGAATAATAAATAAACTTTTCGTTTAAAAACTCAGGTATTTCGTTTTGAGCTTGACAAAAATTAACGAAAAAATAGAATAGTATAATTTTAAATTTCATAGTTGGAATAAGTTTTTAATTTTTGGGAAATCTAAAATTAAATAATAGCTTAAAGAAAAGAAAATAATTGTTATCATTAAAGAAATTTAGAAATAAAATTATTTTAAGGATTGTAAAACAATATTTATAAATTTATATATATATATAATTTAAAATTTGGATTTATAATTTTATAAAAAAAGGACTTTAAATTATAATAAAGCTAATAAAATAACCTTATTAGCTTTATATTTGTAAAATAAATTCAAGCAAAATTGAAAATTTCATTTCCTAATGACACGCTCTCAAACAAACTTTGTTTTCTTACTTGTTAATATTTTAATTTATTGTTTTATTGTTTTTAGGTCAGATATGATTTATTTTAATCATAGGCCTAACTTAAACAATTTTTTAAGTTCCTACGGTTTTCATATAATTTCTTTTTTTTCAATTTTTGCTGCATCAATTTTTTTAGCAAGGTTAGTTAAATGTAAATTAGTCTGGACTTTTGGTTTTTTTGTGATTTTTGAACTTTTGTTAATCGTTATATTATTTTCTGGTTTCAAGTTTTTTCCACAAGAATTAAAAGTTAATAATACATTTGTGCCTTTTAAGGTGCTTGGTAATAATATTAGGCCTACCATTCAGTTTGAAGCAAACATTTCCAAATTTGACCCAGAGCTTTTTTATACTTTAAAACCAGGTAAAAGTAGGTTTGAAAGCTTTGAATTTGACATTCCCCTATTTGTTAATAGTAAAGGCCTTAGAGATGATGAAAAATCTTTAAAAAAGCCAAAAATAATTTTTCTTGGTGATTCTTTCACCATGGGGTGGGGGGTTGGTCAAGAAGAAAGTTTTACTTCTGTTTTTGAAGAAAAGACACAACTCAACACGTTAAACGCAGGAATATCTTCTTATGGCACTGCACGAGAATACCTAATGTTAAAAAGATTAGATATTGACTCTACAAAATTGATAGTAATTCAGTTTCATGATACTGACTTTGAAGAAAACAGTTATTTTAATGCGAATAATTCGCTACCCAATAGAGATAAATGGTTTTTTGATCAAAACGTAAAAAGTAATATGCAAGCAAAAGCGTATTATCCCTTTAAGTATTTCAATTCTTTTGTAAAAAATTTAGTATTTTATTTTAAAGAATTAAGAAATGCAAAAAGAGGCATAGATGTTTATGAAAAAGGAGCTAAGGATTTTTATGATATAGTTACTAGAATTCAAAAGATATATAAAGGAAAAATCTTGGTAACATATTTGGGCAGTTTTCAAACAACCAATTCCTGTATTAAAGCATTTAAGAAATATGCTGAAAAAAATGACACAAGGAATATAGAATTTATTGATTTTTCGAAAAAGCTAAATCATAAATATTATTTTTTTTATGATGATCATCTAAACAAGTACGGACATGAAATTGTCGGAAGAGAAATAGCCACATGGTATGAAAATATGACAAAGTCAGGTAAATTAAATTAAAAAAAGTTTTCTGAAAGAATTAAAAAGGCAATTTAACTTTCTAAATAATTGATAATTAAATAATTGCTTTATCTCATATAACATATTTTTTTTAATTGGCAACACCATTCGCTTTTTTATTGAATGAATTTCAAAAAAGTTGAACATTTTAGAGAACACTAAGTTGTTACAACATTATTCATCATTAAAAAAATCAAAATGAAAAATTTAATTATTGCTATTTGTATTGCTTTTGCTCCATTCGTTTCATTTGCACAATCTAAAGACGTGGTAGATATTGCTATTAGTTCAGCAGATCACACTACCTTAGTGGCCGCAGTAAAGGCTGCTGATTTGGTTGCAACACTCAAAACTGCTGGGCCCTTTACCGTTTTTGCTCCTACTAATGCCGCTTTTGCAAAATTGCCAGAAGGTACTGTTGCTACTTTATTAAAACCAGAAAACAAAGCTACTTTAGCAAAGATTTTAACCTACCATGTGGTAAGTGGAAACATAGATGCTAAGGCTGTTATGGCCGCAATAAAAGGTGGAAATGGCAAAGCCGTTTTAACAATGGTAAGTGGCGGAAAACTTACAGCAAGTCTTGACGGGGGAAAAGTAAAACTTACCGACGAAAATGGTGCTTCTGCATATGTGGTTGCAGTAGACTTGAAAGGTTCTAATGGTGTAGTACATGTTATTGATAGTGTGGTGACTCCAAAGTAAATAAAGCCATCTCCTTAAATGCTCTTCTGGAAACCTAGAAGGGCATTTTTTTTGATATTTAAGCTCAAAATCTACCTACTTGTTGTATTAATGTTGTTTTTGAAGATAAGAAAAGATTTTTTTACAAATAGTAGATAAGAAATCTTACATTTTAAATATATCTTTGATTATTCAATTCTTAATAATGAAGCATTTACATTTTGCAATTTTTTTTATGATCACTACATTTTCTTCGATTGCCCAAACTAAAACTATTGGAAAATTTATTCTTGAAGACCCCTCTTTTAATAGTTTAATTGATGTAAGCACTAAAATAGAAGTTTTGGCTGAGGGTTTTGAATGGTCAGAAGGACCCGTTTGGGTAAAAGAGGGTTCTTATCTACTTTTTTCTGACGTGCCGAAAAATACTATTTATAAATGGAAAAAAGGAGAAGAGGTAAGCGTTTTTTTAAGCCCCTCAGGTTACACTGGAAAAATGCCATATAGTAATGAACCAGGAAGCAATGGCCTTACAATCAGCAATGATGGTCAATTGATAGCATGTGAACACGGAGACCGCCGTGTAACCATCATGCCTCTTAATGGTAAAGGAGGGAAATTTACTTTAGCGGATAGGTTTAATGGGAAACGTTTTAATAGCCCCAACGATGTAGTAGAGGCAAAAAGTGGAGATATATATTTCACAGATCCACCTTATGGCTTGCCAGAATTTATTTC
This sequence comes from Cytophagaceae bacterium, assembly GCA_031414675.1. Taxonomy (GTDB): domain Bacteria; phylum Bacteroidota; class Bacteroidia; order Cytophagales; family Spirosomataceae; genus Leadbetterella. The sequence continues at coordinate 975 of JANNWE010000579.1, read as the reverse complement.
TGACCCCAGTAGAGAGATTGACCTTTTTGGAGTTTATAGAATTTCGAAAGATAGAAAAGTAAGTTTAGAAATAGAAGATTTATTGAGACCAAATGGAGTAGCCTTGTCAGTTGATCAAAAAACATTATTTGTAGCACAATCGGACAAAAAAGCTTATATTATGGCATATCCTATTAAATCAGATGGTAGCTTAGAAAAAGGCAGGTTGTTTTTTGATGCATCTTATTTAAATGCTCAAGGGTTGAAAGGTGCACCCGACGGTCTAAAAGTTGACAAAGATGGAAATATATTTTCTTCAGGACCAGGTGGAGTAATGGTAATTAATAAACATGGAAAACTTTTAGGCAGAATTGACCTTCCTTCGGCCACTTCAAATTTAGCCTGGGGTGAAGATGGGAGTACATTATTTATCACTTCTGATATGTTTTTGATTCGTGTAGAAACTAAAACAAAGGGAGCAAATTACTAGTCAAGGGAAAACTAATAAAAAAAAATGCAATCAATACTTAGAAAACTTTGATAATCAATAGGAATATTCCTATTTTTGCACCTCGAAAAAAAGTACACAAGAAATATTTAATTGATAATCAGTTTTTTTTAGATTCAAATGGCAATAGTTAACAAAATTAGAGAAAGGTCAGGAATAGCTGTGGCGGTAATTGCTGTAGCATTGTTATTGTTTATTGTTGGAGGTGATATTTTTTCCAATCAGAACAATAGTCTTTTTGGTTCATCTGGCAATAAAATTGGGGAAATAAATGGTACTGGCATAGATTATCAACAATTTATGAGTTTAGTAGATGTTCAAAAACAGCAATTTGAAGCTTCGGGTCAAAGAGCTGCAACAGAACAAGATATTGCTCAAATGAGAGAGCAAGTTTGGGAAAAATTGATTGTAGAAAATGTTTACATGCAAGAATTTGAAGATTTAGGCATAACAGTTTCAGAAGAGGAATTGAGAGAACTTGTGCAGGG
>JANNWE010000578.1:0-1877 GCA_031414675.1 Cytophagaceae bacterium | reverse complement strand
GGAAATTAAATTTTATGCCTTTTCTAACCAGTGGCATCAGCCATTCGCTCATTTTTTCAGACCGCCATGGTGCAATAGCCCCTTCGAAGACAGACAGATTTTTATCAGGAATCACTAAGTCAGGATCAATGCCTAAAACAGAACCAAATCCTTCACAGCGTTTACAAGCTCCATATGGATTATTAAAAGTAAAAAGGTTAACGGATGGTGATTCGAACAGAATTCCATCTAATTCAAATTTGTCGGAGAAGGTTTTAATCTTATTTCCAGATTCTAATACTATTTTTATTTCACAAACACCATCACCTTCAATAAAACCGGTCTGTATAGAATCTGAAAGGCGAAATTGAGTATCTTCATCAGGTTCGTTTTTATCGTCGAAATGAACTACGGCTCTGTCAATTAATAATTTTAGTCCTTTGGCTTTATTAACAATATTATCGCCTTTCTCTAAAAAATCTTCTATTAATTCTATTTCTTCACCGGAAACTATTCTTGTGAACCCTTTTTTAAGCATTAAATCAAGTTCTTCAAAAACCGTTCGATTTTCTTTAGTTATTAATGGTGTCATCACCATTAATTTAGTATTTTCTGGGTTTTCAAAAATATAATTCACAACATCTGAAACGGAATCTTTTTTTACAATTCCTCCAGAAATGGGAGAATATGTGATTCCAATACGAGCAAAAAGTAATTTAAAATAATCATATATTTCAGTTACCGTACCAACAGTTGAGCGAGGATTTTTGGATCCAACTTTTTGTTCTATCGCAATGGCTGGAGAAATACCTTTTATATAGTCCACTTCAGGTTTCTCCATTCTTCCTAGAAACTGTCTTGCATAAGAACTTAAGCTTTCTACATACATTCTTTGCCCCTCGGCATAAAGTGTGTCAAATGCCAAAGATGATTTCCCACTACCAGATAGTCCCGTTATTACAGTTAGTGAATTTCTTTTTATGGCTACATCTATATTTTTAAGGTTGTTAACTCTGGCCCCTTTAATAATAATGTATTTTTTAGGGTCTAGCAATTCTACCTTAGCATTTTCTGAATTGTTCATTTTACAAATTTAATTAAAGAATAACACTATGTTTTAAAATGTTGTTAAGAATTATACTTTATTTAGCAATTTCCCTAATGAAATTTAATATTAAATTAAAAGAATTAGATTCAAGTAATAAATTATAAAAGAAAAGGCCTGCGAAAAATTAATTTCGCAGGCCTATAAAATTATTTTTAAATTTATCCCTTATAAAACAACCATTTTCCCATTTCTTTCCAAGTTACTTTTTTTCCGTACATCAGGATTCCCACGCGGTAAATTCTTGATGCAATCCAAGTAGTGAAAATAAAGCCAGCAATAAGCAAAATAACAGAAACAACAATCTGCCAGATAGGCACCCCAAATGGAATTCTCACCATCATTATTATCGGAGAGGTAAAAGGAATCATAGAAGTCCAGATGGCTAAATTACTATTGGGGTCTCGAATTACAAATTGGGCAATCATAAAAGCAGCAATAATGGGAATAGTAATTGGAAGCATAAACTGTTGTGTATCAGTGTCGCTATCTACCGCAGAGCCAACTGCACCAAACAAGGCACTGTATAACAAATACCCACCTATAAAATAAAATAAAAAACTGATGATGATGGTGGCGACAGGTAAGGTATCTAAAGCCCCGAAAATATCAGGAATGGCATTACTATTTATACCACCTCCTTGTTGCATTTTGGCTTTTGCCATTTCTTGGGCTTCAGGAGGTAAGCTTGCCATTTGAGATTTTGTAAGTGTATCTTGTGATTTTTTTAGGTATTCTCCAGCCAATGATCCTCCAGCAGAAATTACGCCAATGGTAAGGACAATCCATAAAC
>JANNWE010000577.1:0-3518 GCA_031414675.1 Cytophagaceae bacterium | reverse complement strand
ATAGCCTCATCCCAGCGGTTTGGAAGCATCTCAAATTTTAAAGCCTCTTGGTATTTGTTTATTTGACTAAACCCTCCAAAACAGATAATTAGAAAGCTGATAGAAAGTAATATTTTTTTCATTTAGTATTAATTAAATTTTCAACTAAGATCTTTCAATTTAATAATTTTATCACCATTAAATTCAAAAATTGACTTACCTGATACATTTCGTAAATATTCGAATGTAATCAAGTAGATATAATTCAAAAATAGATTTAATTTTAAGCAAAATTAAACGTATTGTTTAGATTTCAACTCTTTCAAGTTAATACCACAATGAAAATTAGATTCAATAGTGTTATTCTTTGTGTACTGTGTATTGTTTACTCGCAAAAATCCTTTTGCCAATCTTCCATTCATCCAGCTTCTTTTAATTATGTTTATCACCAAGAAAAGGAGGTGGCTAAGAATCTTGAAAACTGGAGAGACCAGAAATTTGGAATCATTATTCATTGGGGCTTATATGCTGTTCCCGGCATAATAGAGTCCTGGAGTTTGTGTGATGAAGATTGGATTAATCGAGATTCTACCAGTAATTATAGCGAATACAAAAAATGGTATTGGGGGCTAAATCAGTCGTTTAATCCCATAAAATTTAACCCAGAAGATTGGGCTGCCACAGCCAAAGCAGCAGGTATGAAATATGTGGTTTTTACTACCAAACACCACGACGGATTCAATATGTTTGATACAAAGTTTTCAGATTTTAAAATATCGAATGGGCCTTTTAAAGAAAATCCTAAAGCCAATGTGGCCAAACATGTTTTTGATGCTTTTAGAAAACAGAATTTCTTAATCGGAGCCTATTATTCCAAGCCCGATTGGCATTCTCAATATTTTTGGTGGGATTTACACGCCACACCCAATAGAAATGTAAACTACGATATTCGAAAAAACCCTTGGCGTTGGAATAAATTTGTGGATTACACCCACAATCAACTCAACGAACTCACCAAAGACTATGGAAAAATAGATATCCTTTGGCTAGATGGAGGATGGGTAAGGCCTCGAAACACCATAACGCCTGAAGTTATTAGCTGGGGATCACCTATTCCTGATTTTGATCAAGAAATAAATATGCCCAAAGTGGCTGCTATGGTAAGGAAAAACCAAAATGGGTTATTAATTGTCGACAGAACTGTGCATGGAGAGTTTGAAAATTATCGCACGCCCGAGCAAGGCATACCAAAAGACAAATCGGATGACCCATGGGAAAGTTGTATTACGTTGGGCGGTGCTTGGGGTTTTGTAAAAGGAGATAAATTCAAATCCTCAGAAAAGGTGATACACACACTTATAGAAATTGTGGCCAAAGGAGGCAACTTGCTTTTAGGCGTAGGACCTAATGCAGAAGGCGAGTTTCTGCCCATACAAAAACAACGATTAATAGAAATAGGAAAATGGCTGGAAATAAATGGCGAGGCTATCTACAATACTAGAACTTTGGAGGTTTTTTCCCAAGATGAAATGTACTTTACGAAATCAAAGCAAAATACCTTTTATGCCATTCAAAGAATTTCAGAAAAAACGCCATTAACAGAAACGCTTAGATGGAAAGGTAATCAGCCTTCAGAAAATGCCAAAATTTATATTTTAGGAATAAAAGAAGATTTAAAATGGGAGAACATTGCCGATGAAACAGATGTTACTATTCCAAAAAAACTTTGGGAAAGTTTGAAAACACAACCAGCTATTGCCCTAAAAATTGCACAATAAATTATTTAAAACAGATTTTAAATTGGAAATTGTTTTTTACCTTTATTGCTGAAGAGTTTATTCGTAAAATTCTCAATTTTCTTCAACCCAAAAAATAAATAGTTTATGGATTTATTCGGAATTAAAGAAGCGCCTAAAGTTTACGATGTAGTAATAGTAGGCTCTGGAGCAGGTGGGGGTATGGCAGCCTACCAATTGGCGAAAGCAGGCGCAAAAGTATGCTTACTTGAAGCGGGGGGCTATTTTGATCCAGCAGACCCTAAATATATTACTCAAATGAAGAATCCTTGGGAGTCACCAAGGAGAGGGGCAAGCACTCCCTTAAGATCCTTTGGCGACTACGACGCGGCATGGGGAGGTTGGCAATTAGATGGAGAACCTTATGAAGCTGTGTCTGGTACGAAGTTTGAATGGTTTCGATCTAGGATGCTAGGCGGAAGAACTAATCACTGGGGGCGTATTTCTATGCGTTTTGGCCCGGATGATTTTAAAAGAGGAAGTATGACAGGCATAGGAGATGATTGGCCAATTGGCTATGAGGATTTATCTCCATACTACGACAAAGTAGATAAATTTATTGGTTTGTTTGGTACTAAAGAAGGTATGTATAATGAACCTGATGGTCATTTTTTACCCCCACCCAAACCCCGTTTGCATGAGTTAATGATAAAGAAAGGTGCTGGTAATATTAATATTCCAGTTATTCCTTCCCGAATGGCTATGCTTACTAAGCCTATCAACGATTCAAGGGGTTCTTGTTTTTACTGTGGCCAATGCGGTCGTGCGTGTCAAGCTTATGCAGATTTTTCATCGTCTTCGGTTCTTTGTATTCCTGCGATGAAAACGGGAAATATGACGCTGATTAACAATGCCATGGTGAAGGAAGTACATACAGATCCTAATACAGGTCTTTGCACCGGGGTGTCTTATGTTAATAAAATGGACCTAAAAGACTATCAGATTAATGCCAAAATTGTTGTTTTGGCAGCAAGTACGTGTGAAACTGCTCGTTTAATGTTAAATTCTAAGTCCTCTAGATTTCAAAATGGATTAGCCAATGAAAGTGGGGTAATTGGTAAATATTTGAATGATTCAACTGGGGCAAGTCGTAGTGCCTTTATTCCATCTTTGATGGATAGAAAACGCTACAACGAAGATGGGGTTGGAGGCATGCATGTGTATACTCCTTGGTGGTTAGATAACAAAACATTGGATTTCCCACGAGGCTATCATATAGAATACGGCGGAGGAATGGGCATGCCTGGATATGGTTTTGGAATGGGCATTCAATCTAAAAATAATTTGTATAAAGATGCTAACGGAAACCCAAAAAGAGGTGGGGGTTATGGAGCGGGGTTAAAAGAAGATATCAGAAGAACTTACGGTGCTTATATTGGCATGGCAGGTAGAGGAGAGCCCATACCTTTGGAGTCCAACTATTGTGAAATAGACCCCAATAAAGTAGATAAGTTTGGAATACCAACGCTACGATTTAACTACAAATGGTCTGAGAATGAAATTAAACAGGCCAAACACATGCAGGATACTTTTGAACAAATCATTCCTTCAATGGGTGGAATTGCTTTAGGCAAAAAACCAGATGCAAGTAACAACTATGGATTGGCTCAACCAGGGGAAATTATCCATGAAGTTGGAACGGTAAGAATGGGAAATGACCCTAAAAAATCCGCTCTAAATAAATGGCAGCAAGCACACAATGTCAAAAACTTGTTTGTGGTAGATGCTGCTCCGTTTGTTTCG
>JANNWE010000576.1:0-2917 GCA_031414675.1 Cytophagaceae bacterium | reverse complement strand
GGTTTGCCTGTGGGTCATCCACTTGGGTATATCGCCTCTGATATTTATAGCAGATATAAAAAATTAAAAGGCTTTAATGTATTGCATCCCATGGATGTTGCCCAGTTTGGATAGCATATTGCTCAGCAGGCAAGCCAAATGAGTCAAAACCCATGGGATGCAATACATTAAAGCCTTTTAATTTTTTATATCTGCTATAAATATCAGAGGCGATATACCCAAGTGGATGACCCACATGCAAACCTGCCCCTGATGGATACGGAAACATATCGAGCACGTAGCATTTAGGCTTTTTAGTGTCAATTTCAACTTTATTAGTTTGGTTCTCTTCCCAATAGTGTTGCCATTTTTTTTCTATCTCTCGGTGCCTGTACTCTGTCATTTGTCTTTTCTGTTATCAAATTTTCCGCAAAATTAGTGATTTTTGAGCAGAAAGGGAAAAATAGTTTTTATCCTCAAAACTGTTAAATATGTTAACAAACTGACCAATGAAATAAATTCGCTACTTTATTAATTTATCGTATAGATTGAAAAGAAAAAACAATACATGCAATTTCAAAACTTTTAGTATTGATTTAACGTATTTAACATATGAATAGACCATTATTTGTTTTCTTCTTTTTTTTAACGAATGTTTTGGCTTTCGCACAGAAGACAGAAATAAAAAAGAAATTTAGAATTGAAGTGGCAGGAATTAAAGTGGGCGAAACAAATGCTATTAAAAAAATTGATTCGGACGGAACAGTCCACATTAGGTCTGTTAGTACGGTAAAGATAAATCTCTTGGTTTATCAGTTAAAGATAAATTATGAAGTGATTTCTGAATTTGACTCAAAAGGTTTAGTATATGCTGAGGCAAATGCAAAAACTAATAAAGGTGACTATCAAACAATTACAAGAAGAACTGGGAATTATTATCATGTATTTTCGCTAAAAGGTAAAATAGATAAGAAAATTAATAATCCCATATTTTATACTTCTAATACACTATTCTTTGAAAAACCCGCTCCTAATTCCTATTTTTTTGCTGAATATTATGGCATCTATAGCCCTTTAACAAGCAATAAAGATGGAAGTTATTCCTCAAGAGTAGCTAAAAATTCAGATAATTATATTTTCCAAAACAACGAATTAATTCAAATTATTAAACAAAATCCTATCAAAAATGCAATAATGAAATTGGAAAATTAAATTGGACAGCTTTAAAAAATAAAAAATCCGTACAATTTTAAATGAATTAAAAAACTTCAGTAAAAATGTAAGCCAAAAGACAATCCAAAAAGCCTAGTTTTTCGTATTTTGCATAGAATTGAAAGTTCAAAATAAATTAGTATGCAAAAACTAGTCATAATTGGCAATGGAATAGCTGGAATTACTACCGCCATAGAAGTAAGAAAACGCTCCTCGATGGATATTCTGGTGATATCAGAAGAGACTGAGTTCTTTTTTTCTCGAACGGCCTTAATGTATGTATATATGGGCCATATGAAGTTTGAACATACCCAACCTTATGAAAAAAACTTTTGGGACAAAAACAATATAGCACTAAAAAAGGCGAAGATAGAACATATTTTTGCTTCAAAAAATTATCTCCAAACCTCTGACGATGAAAAAATATCCTATGACTTTCTGGTATTAGCCACTGGTTCAAAACCCAATAAGTTTGGCTGGCCAGGTCAAGATTTAAAAGGAGTGAGCGGATTGTACCATAAAAGTGATTTGGATAGGCTTATTCAAAATTCAGAAAAAATAAATAAGGGCGTAGTGGTTGGTGGTGGTTTAATTGGTATTGAGCTTGCAGAAATGTTACGCTCAAGAAAGAAAGAAGTAAGTTTTTTAGTAAGAGAAGATGCTTTTTGGAACATGGTACTTTCCAATCAAGAGGCAAAAATTATTGAAAATCACATAGTAGCCCACGGTGTAGATTTACAAATGCAAACAGAATTAAAAGAAATTGTTGGAGACCATTCTGGATCTGCTAAATATGTGATTACTTCTAAGAATGAAGAAATAGAAGCTCAATTTGTAGGTTTAACTGTAGGTGTTTCTCCTAATATTGCCTTTTTGGTTGATAGTGAGATTGCAACAAATCGTGGCATTTTAGTAAACCAATATTTAGAAACCAATGTAGAGCATATTTATGCAATTGGTGATTGTGCCGAACAAACTGAGCCACAATATGGCAGAAGACCCATAGAGGCGGTTTGGTACACAGGCAAAATAATGGGAGAAACCTTAGCGAATACTATTTGCGGTACAAAAACAGCATATAAGCCTGGTAATTGGTTTAATTCAGCCAAGTTTTTTGATATTGAATACCAGACCTATGGTTTAGCCGCTCCAAAAATAGCTGAAAGCCAGAGTGAACTATTTTGGCAAAATAAAGAAGGTAACAAATCCATCCGTTTTGTTTATGAAAAAACCACGGGAATATTTACTGGCGTAAATGTTTTAGGAATTCGACTGAGACAAAGTTTTTTTGAGAAAGTATTAAATCAAAAGTTGGATATCCAATTTGTTTTGGATCATTTGGAAGATGCCAATTTTGACCCTGAATTTTATAAAAATCATTTGAGAGAAATTAAAACTTTAAGCCTGTCATGAGTACCCAAAGAGAAATTCAACCCGTATTTAATTTAAAAAATCTTGCTTTAACTATAGGTGGCATAGGTTTCCTTTTTTTAATTTTTGCATTATTTGGTCAAAAATTCTCCAGCTCGGTTCTTTGGCTCACATTGAGTTTATTGTTAATTGGCGTCATTTCTTATTCATTTTTTAAATATCAGCATACACTCCCTGGTATAAAAAATGATGGCGTCTGGTTTCAGTCCATTTCTAGTAAAGGTATTGTGGCGTGGATAATCGGGTTCGTTTTGACAAGTTTTTATGTAGTGATTTATTGGTTTCCCCAATATTT
>JANNWE010000575.1:0-7035 GCA_031414675.1 Cytophagaceae bacterium | reverse complement strand
TTTTCCATTTGATTAGAAAATTTTTAGGGTTTTTGAAAATTGATTAAACTTTTTGAAAATTTTATTCAAATATAAATAGTATTAATGCTGTGCCGCAACTATTTTATTTAAATTCTTTGACAATTCTAATTAAAAACATTCAAACTTAAAATTATTTAATAAATAAATTTCATTTTTTTTACGGAAAGCTTAGAATATTTATGACTTAATTATTTAGAATTTAAATATTTTTTGTGTTTTAAGCTTAAAAATGAATTACTTATACTTTTTATTTGGCTAATATCATTTTTACATTATTTTTTTTTGGATTTCGCACCTGAATCGAAATCTTCTTACTGTTTATTACTATCCACAATAATTTTTTCATTTCTATTGCCTAAAGACCAGACTGTACTAAAAACTAATTTAACAATTTTGTTATATTTTTCGAATAGAATTTTCTCTACATCATCCGTAGGTTTGTGATAGTCTTCATGAACACCAGTAAAATAGAAAATAACCGGAATTTTATTTTTGGCAAAATTGTAATGATCAGATCTGTAATAAAATTTATTTGGGTCATTGGGGTCGTTATATTCGTAGTCTAATTCAAAGTTTACAGATTCCCTATTTGCTTCTTCACTTGCTTGATGCAGTTGAGAGCTTAATTTGTCTGATCCTATTATATAAACATAGTTTGGATTGTTACTGTGTTTTTTATCGATTCTTCCTATCATATCGATATTTATATTACACATTATTTTGTCCAAATGAATTACAGGATTAATATCTGTGAAATATTGGGAACCCAGCAGCCCTTTTTCTTCTCCTGTTACCAACATAAATAAAATACTCCGACGCGGTCCGTTTCCTTCCGCTTTGGCTTTAGCAAATGCTTCTGCTAGCTCCATTACTGCACATGTACCAGAGCCATCGTCGTCTGCACCGTTATATATTTGTCCTTTGTCGTCAATACCTACGTGATCATAGTGAGCAGTCACAACAATAACTTCTTCTTTTTTATCAGTACCTTCTAAATATCCTAATAGATTAGACGTTTCTACTAAGTTTTCTCCTCTTTCAGTTTTTATTTTAATATTGGTTTTTTTATTTCCAATTTTAGAAATTTTAGTTGGATTCTGGATGAATTCTTTTATTTTTTTGAGTTTTAAACCTAGCATCTCCGCAGCCATTTCTTGGGAAATAATAAAAGCTGGATTGGTAGTTGGTTTCTCTGTTTTAGATTTTTCGATGGCGAGTCTATTAAATCGAGACAAAATGGCTTTTCGTTCTGCATTAAGTGTTTTGAATTTTTCTGATTCTGCAAGCGAAACTTCGAAAACGTAGCTCGCGCCTAGATCATTAGCCAACTTCTGTTTTTTTCGTGTACCTGATGAACCTATCCATTCGGATGATTCACTTTTAGAAAAAATAAATTTGTTATCCATAGATTTTGGTTCACCTTCCAAAAATAATACGGCTTTATTTTTTAAATCTAAGTTTTTATAGTCTTGATGAGTCTCGGTTTGAATTCCATAACCTACAAAGATAGTTTCAATGGTTTTTTCTTCAGGAATATTTACTAAACCAATGGGATAGAAATCTTTAAAGAATACTTTTTTTGAATCATTAATTTTTACATAGGCATCTTTCCATCCGCTTTTGTATAAATTAAAGTTTTGATAATAACTCATTTCATTTTTTTCATCTTTTACAATAGGGCTTAGCCCAATAGCTTTAAATTGTTCCACAATATATTTACCCACTTTTTTCTGGCCTTCAGAACCTGTATCTCGGCCTTCCATTTCATCAGATGAAATATAGGTCAAATGCCTTTTTAAATCGTCTTCTTTTAGAGTTTCTTCATATTTAGTTTTAATACTTTGAGCTAAGAGTTGATTACAGACAAAGAGACCAAATGAAATTAAGATTGTTTTTTTCATACATAATTAAAATTTAAACAAATAACTCTAAAACATTTTATTTTCACAAACAATTATTATTTGTAAATTTGCATTTAAAAAAAAACTTCAAAAACTGAATGAAAGTTAATCTTACTACTTCTGAAAAATTTGAGTCGAGACACCAAGGAAAAAGTGAATCAGAAATTAAATCAATGTGTGAAACCATCGGTGTTGATTCCATTGAACAATTAATAGAAGAAACTATCCCTTCCAATATTAAGTTGTTAAAAAGACTAGAATTGCCGGCACCACTTTCAGAAATTCAGCTCTTAAGTAAATTGAAATCTTTGGGTGAAAAAAATAAAATATATAAATCTTTTATAGGTACTGGTTATTACGATACTGTAGTGCCAAAAGTTATTTTAAGGAATATTCTTGAAAATCCATCTTGGTACACTGCTTACACACCTTATCAAGCAGAAATTGCACAAGGGAGATTAGAGATGTTACTAAATTTTCAGACCATAGTATTAGATCTAACAGGTATGGAAATAGCTAACGCTTCACTTTTAGATGAAGCCACGGCTGCCGCAGAGGCTATGTCAATGTTTTTTGGAAATAAAAAAGGCTCAAAAAAGAACGCTACGATTTTATTTGTTTCAGACTTATGTCATCCTCAAACAATTGATGTAATTAAGGGAAGAGCAAATCCCCTTGGAATACAAGTGGAAGTAGGAAATTACGAAATATATGATTTTTCAAATGATTTAATTTTTGGTGCAATATTTCAAAATCCCAATACCTTAGGGGAAATTATTGATTTTACTTCTCTCTTTGAAAAACTTCATGCTTTAGATATCAAGGTATGTTTAGGGGTGGATTTATTATCATTAACAATCTTTAAAACACCTGCGGAAATGGGAGCAGATGTGGTAATTGGTACTGCCCAACGCTTAGGAGTTCCCATGGGATATGGAGGTCCTCATGCCGCTTTTTTTGCTACAAAAGATGAATTTAAAAGGCATATTCCTGGAAGGATAATAGGGCAATCAATTGATTCGGAAGGAAATAGGGCTTTAAGGATGGCACTTCAAACAAGAGAGCAACATATTAGGAGAGAAAAAGCGACCTCAAATATTTGTACTGCACAGGTATTGCTTTCTGTTATGTCTGCAGCATATTGTATTTATCATGGACCTGAAGGTTTGAAAAAGATTGCTTTAAAAATCCATGGTTTAACCAAGTCATTTGCAAATGCGGTTCAAGGATTGGATTATAGGGTCTTAAATTCTAACTATTTTGATACCATTACTTTAGATGTTTTGGACAATTCTAAAATTAGAGAAATAGCAGAATCCAAAGGAATTAATTTAAGATATCATGGGTCAATGGATGTAAGTATTTCATTTGACGAAACAAAGACATTAGAAGATTTAGGCCTTTTACTTCAAGTTTTTGCAGAAGCTAGAGGAGAAAATTTAATTTTAAACTTAAAAACTGAAGTTCAAACAGATATTTCTGAAGAATTAAAAAGAAATTCAGACTTTATGACCAACAAGGTTTTTAATAATTATCATACAGAACATGGAATGTTAAGGTATTTAAAGTCATTAGAAAGCAAAGATTTGTCTTTGGTTCATTCGATGATTTCTTTAGGTAGCTGTACTATGAAGTTAAATGCAACTTCTGAAATGATACCGGTTACTTGGCCTGAGTTTGGATCTATTCATCCTTTTGCCCCCATTAATCAAGTGCAAGGCTATCAAGAAATGTTTAATGATTTGACAGTTTGGTTAGCTGATATCACTGGTTTTCACTCCGTTTCATTGCAACCTAATTCTGGCGCCCAAGGCGAATTAGCTGGACTTATGGTAATTAAAGCCTATTTTGATCACAAAGGTGAAAGCCATCGCAATATCGCATTGATTCCATCGTCTGCTCATGGAACTAATCCAGCTTCTGCAGTAATGGCAGGAATGAAAGTAGTTGTAACTAAATGTGATGAAAAAGGAAATATAGATTTAGAAGACTTGAGAGAAAAAGTTGCTACACATGCTCAAAACTTGGCTTGTTTAATGATAACTTACCCTTCTACTCATGGTGTATTCGAAGAAACGGTTATTGAAATATGCGAATTGATTCATAAAAATGGTGGACGTGTATATATGGATGGAGCAAACATGAATGCTCAAGTTGGTTTAACTTCTCCAGGAAGGATAGGTGCTGACGTATGCCATTTAAATTTGCATAAAACATTTTGTATACCACATGGAGGTGGAGGTCCTGGTATGGGGCCTATTGGTGTTGTGAAAGATTTAACTCCTTTTTTGCCAGGAAATGCAATCATCAACACGGGAGGAGAACATGCCATTCATGGTATAGCTGCAGCACCATGGGGTAGTGCAAGTATTTTGCCAATATCATACGCATATATAGCCATGATGGGAACTGTGGGCTTAGAAAACGCTACCAAATTGGCAATTTTTAATGCTAATTATATAAAATCCAGATTAGAAAATCATTTTTCAATATTATATACAGGGAAAAATGGACGTTGTGCCCATGAAATGATAGTAGACTGCAGATCTTTTAAAATGTCAGCCGGAGTAGAAGTGGAAGATATAGCTAAACGTTTAATGGATTATGGATTTCACGCCCCTACTGTTTCATTTCCTGTTGCAGGAACTTTAATGATTGAACCCACTGAATCGGAATCACAAGCAGAATTAGATCGTTTTTGTGACGCTTTGATTGCCATTCGTTTAGAAATAGTTGAAATAGAAGAAGGGATTTACCCGAAAGATGATAATGTTTTGGTAAATGCTCCCCACACTATGCGTGTTGTAATGGCCGAAACCTGGGCAAAGTCCTATTCTAGAGAAAAGGCTGCCTTTCCTTTTGAAAGTTTAAGATTTAATAAATTTTGGCCATCAGTGAGTAGGATAGATTCAGCCTATGGGGATAGAAATTTGGTTTGCAGTTGTGACCCGATTGAGGCTTATGCATAATTTTAATTGTTTTTATGCTAAATAAAAACGAAGCTATTCAGAGTATTAACAAACTGGGGCAGATTAAATGCCCCTTTTTGTTTGTTATAGACTATAGTATGGAAAATAATTTGGTTTTTGCTTTGGAAGATATAGATTTCAAAGAATTAAAATATTCTATAAATTATCAATATTCCAATTACAAGAGCTTAATTAATACAAAGGAAATTGAAAGTTTAAAGTTAAAATCGTTCCCTTTAAGTTTTAATGATTATCAGAAAGCATATTCTTTGGTAAATAAGAATTTGAATTTTGGAAATAGTTTTTTAGCAAATCTTACAGTGGAAACTCCCATTGAAGTTTCCTTTGATTTAGAAGAATTGTTTCAAATTTCTCAAGCGAAATATAAACTTTGGATTAAAGATAAATTTGTTTGTTTTTCTCCTGAATCATTTGTTTCAGTTGATAAGCTTGGAAAAATATCTTCTTTCCCAATGAAGGGTACAATAGATGCGGATATGTCAGATGCCATAAACCTAATTTTAAAAGATCCAAAAGAGCAGTTTGAGCATACTACAATTGTGGATTTGATTCGAAATGATTTAAGTAAAATTTGCAATAAAGTTTGGGTAGAACGATTTAGGTATTTAGAAAAAATTAAAAAATCGGATGGTGGAAGTTTGTTGCAGGTGAGTTCCGAAGTTTGTGGACAGCTGCCGACAGGATGGAAAAATTCTATTGGAAATTGGCTTTTTGAACTATTACCTGCGGGGTCAATTACCGGTGCACCAAAAGATAGTACTTTGAAAATTATTAATGAGGCAGAGCGATTTACCTATAAAAATTCTGGAAGAGGCTTTTATTCTGGAATATTTGGCATTTTTGATGGACAAACGCTAAGCTCAGCTGTTTTAATTAGATTTATAGAAAAAACTAATGGAGGTTTGGTATTTAAAAGTGGTGGTGGATTAACAAATAGGAGCGACCCAAAAAAAGAATATGAAGAATTAATAAGTAAAATTTATGTCCCAGTTTTTTGAAAGCATTAAATTATTAGATGGTAAATTACAACTGTTGGATCTACATAACCAAAGGTTAAATACTACACGTAATCTTTTTTTTGAAAACTGTAAAGATATAGACCTTTTGAAAGAAATTTCTATACCTTGTGATTTTAAAGAAGGTTTAGTTAAAGTCAGAATTGAATATGCAAAATATTTACAAAGGATTGATTTTCTTCATTATGAAATAAAAAACCATAATCTCGTAAAAATAGTAGCCAATGAAGATATTACTTATGAATTTAAAGCAACAAATAGAAGTATTTTGGACACATTTTTGATATCCAACCCCAAATTTGATGATGTTATTTTTGTCAAAAATGGTTTTTTAACTGATGCTTCGTATTCTAATTTGGCTCTTTTTAATGGTAAAGTATGGGTTACTCCAAGCCATTGCCTTTTTAAAGGCCTAAAAAGGGGAAGTTTGTTGTCAGAAAATAGACTCCAAGAAAAAGATATTAGTTTAAAAGATTTGCATAGGTTTGAAAAAATTGCCTTTATCAATTCAATGAGAGATTTTGAAAAAATATATACATTTGTATTTGAAGAAGATGAATTGAAATTAGCTATTACTGAATAGAAGTTTTTTTAATTTTATATTCAAAAATCTTTACTTCTAACTTAATCTCAATTTCTTTCCAAATTTAAAGATTTATGAATTTTGCTCCATAAATTTTTTAAGACTTTCTATGGCTGTTTTTTGTACTTTACTTTTAAAATAATTAGTCCATCCTAAAAACAATCCAATTAATCCAAAGGCTTGTCTGGCCCATTTATAAAAGTCAAAGTGGTCTGTATGCTTTATAATCTTTCCATTTTTTATTATAAAATCACCAATAATTTCGTTTATCACTAATCTCTTAGTTTTTGAGAACGTGTATTTGGCAATCCATCTAGCTTTTCCTCCATTTTCAGAGGTTTCTACTATTTCATATTTAAGTTCTAAGTCTTTTCCTCTTGTAATCAGCATTTCCCACATCTTTCCTGCTTCTTTTCCTGTTAAGTTAGAAAATGCTTCGTCGTTAAAATTAGCATCTATTGCATAACACTCTTGCATATATTTGAAATTTTTCTGCTGAAATGCAGCATAAAATTTATCAATAA
>JANNWE010000574.1:0-3690 GCA_031414675.1 Cytophagaceae bacterium | reverse complement strand
TCTCATCTTCCGTATTGTCGCCATGTGAGCTCACATATAGTTTCTGATTATATAAAACCATGCCTTGTGGGTTTCTGTGGCCATTGCTCCAAATAGCTCCTAGGGGTGTTTGCACTGGGTTGGGATTATCGCCAGGAATAGTGCCATCTAAATTTATTCTTAATATTTTTCCATTTACCGAGTTATCATTTTGTGGATTGGAAGTATTTGCGGCATCTCCAGTTGTGATATACAATTTTAAATCAGATGAAATAACCAATCTGCTGCCATTATGATTAACCCAGCCTAGTATATTATCAAATAGAATTAAAGGGCTATTTAGGGTTCCATTAGCATAGGTATATCTCACTACTTTTTCTAGAACACCTAAAGGTTGAGTACCATAATTATAAACCACATAAACATAAGGATTAGTTATAAAATCTGGATGTAAAACCATTCCTAATAAGCCGCCTTCGCCATAATTTAAAACGTCTGGTATCGTTATTAATTCAAATTTCTGGCCTGTTTCTGGGTTTACTCTACTTATTTTTCCTGCTTTTTCGGTTATCCAAATATAATTGTCTGGGCCCCATAAAATTTCCCATGGCATATTCAAATTGGTGTTAATTACTTCTCGAGTTTGTAATTCATCGCATTTGCCTAAAATAGTTTTAAAAACACTGCCGCTTTTAGATTGAAAGCCAGGCTGTAAGTTAACAGCATTGTTGGCTTTAAACTGAACGCTAGCGTCGGGTTCAATTATTGAATTTGCGGCTATTGTGTTACTTGAATAAATTCGTTGACCTGAATTACTTATGGGGCTTGACACAATCACTGCCGAGCCACAGGGAGAATTTGTTAACCCTACTTGCACCAAAACTACGTTGGAGCTACCACTAGTTTGATTTCCAACAACACATTTTGCCGAAATTTGAGTGCTTTGTTTTGGGGAAATAGTAATGCTACTTCCGGTTTGACCAGTCGACCATTCTATAGTTCCTACACATGCAGAAGCACTTAGAGTTACGCTATTTCCAAAATCTATGTAGGCACTACTTGGGCTAACAAATGGTGGGGTTTGAGAAAAAGTAAGGAAAGTAGGAAACAAGAAAAGGGTAAAAGTTTTACTCATATAAAATGCCTTTTGATAAGGGACATACGAATTTTTTAAATAAAAAGTCTTTAAATTGTGTGTTTATTTTATTAAGATGTGGTATTTAATTACTGTCATCCGACTAAAATCAAAATTAGTCAAAAACCATCCATTACACATGTTTCTAGGTGGTATTTTGTATTTCTGAAAAAACACCCCTTTTTTTCTTGAATAAATCTAGTTGTATTATTCTGAGATTTGGCTTTTTTGAGGGTCTTTCCTGAATTATTATGCCTATCAGAGAAATATAAGACGTCATATTATTTGCAGCCATACCCACAACTGTTGAAAAATCTTCTTTTTGTTTCGTCTGAACATGAATTACTGACATTAATAGATTGGCTATCAATACTATCCATATTTGACTTTTGATTCCGTTTGAGCTGTCCGAGAAAAAATAGCTCAGTTCGAAGTTCTGCTTTAGTTTCTTAAAGAACACTTCTATTCCCCATCGATATTTATATAATTGAGCTATGGTGATGTAATTGTATTCAAATAGATTACTTATAAACTTTAATACCTTCCCCGATTCTGGGTCTTTATAAGTTATTAGTCTTAGTTTAATTGTTGATTTAGAACTATTTAACTCTATTGTCTTATCATTTATCAAACCTCCATCTGCATAGCTTATTGGGTCATAAATAGTCTCTGTAATGGTTTCATATTTGGCGTTTTTGTTAAGCCGTGTTACAAAATAGGCTTCCTTCTCTATTATTTCCTCCCACTTTTTATAATTAACATAGCCTTTATCATACAAATAGATGGTATTTGCCTTAAAAGTCAGCTGTCCGAGAAAATCTTTATCATTGCCCGAGGCCTCGCTGAGATACACTAAATTGGGTACGAAACCACCAAGCGGTAACTTTGTATGTATTTTTAGTCCTCCTTTTTTTGCGCCATTTAAACAGTTTCTACCAGCTCCTTTAAATAATTCTGTGAATAACGTTATGGTACTTGAATCTATGATTTCTATTTTCTTTATACCATCTGCATCCTTGAAAAAACAACTTGCCTCGTTTCCTATTATTGGAGCGTAATGTTCATATAATAAACCATATAGTTTTTCGAAAACAATGGAGTCTCGATTGATATTTCCATCACTTAAGGTACTCCTAGGTGGTAATTCAGGCATACCAATGCAAGAAAGCTTATTTTCTAAAAACTGGAGATTTTTACACAATCCATTAAATGAATGACACTTGGTAATTACTCCGTAAAGAATGGCAATTAATTGTTTCTGAGTAGTAAGTGTTTTATAGTAGGCATCACTTTTACATTCTTCTACAGCTTTACAAAGTAAATCCTGAGGAATAAATCTAAAAATCTGAACAAGTATTGGAAATCCGGCTTTTAATGTATTTTTGCTGATGATTTTTTAGATTCGAGACCTAAAAATCAGTATAAATAATGGATAGGCAACTATCCATTATTGTATTTTTCTAATATTATTTAAATTGACTAAATTTAGTCGGATGACAGTATTAATAAATAACAAATCTAAAAAATAAATTACATGTATGGCAGCATCGTTTAACATAAACTTCCCTGGTTCTCCCAACGAATTTGTGGTAAATGCCAACAAGGCAATCCAGACCAAAGGCGGGATCTTTACAGGCGACCAAAAAGCAGGTACTTTTAGCTTAAAAACTCCGATTGGCTCTGTAAAAGGAGGCTATCAAGTTTTGAATGCACTAGATACCGAAACTAAAGTGGCAATAACCATTACTCAAAAACCACTTTTGGTGCCCATGTCTCAAATCCAACAGGTAATTCAAGGCTACTTTTAAACTACACTTTAGAAGCAGATCAAACTTTTCTATAATCTGGGTGAAGGTACGGTTTCCGATAGGTTCTTGCTAAAAGTTCAGTTGCTTGTTTATCTCCAATAACAATTCGATTTATTGGATCATATTTTAACGGTCGTCCCAACTCCATAGACATATTAGCTAAAATACAACAGGCTGTAGATATATGCCCTTCTTCTATGTCCGCAATAGGCTTAGTTTTATTTTCTATGGCAGCAATAAAATCTAACATATGTAAACGAGTAGCTGGAGCAGCATTCAGTTCGATTCTATCTTCAGAAAGATCTTCTGGATACTTTTCTTTTTCATATACCACGTCTCCATGAATTTTTTCACCCTCGCCAAAAGGAGTAAAATCGTATTTCATAGTACTGGCTCTTAAAGTTCCTTTTTCGCCATATAAGATAAACGCCCAAGGATATTCGGGATCTGCGGGTGTTCCCCAGGTACGATGTTGCCATACACAATTTAAATTTTCATATTCAAATATGGCTGTTTGGGTATCCGAAATATTTGATTTACCTTCTTTTTGAACGTATATTCCACCAGTAGAACTTATTTTTGAAGGCCATCCTAATTTGAGCATCCATCGTACAGTGTCAAACATATGTACACACATATCGCCAGTAATACCATTCCCATACTCTTTAAAAGTTCTCCACCAACGAATATGTGGTAAACCATCATATGGCCTCAGAGGTGCTGGGCCTGTCCACATTTCATAATCAAAAAACGCAGGAACAGGTTCAA
>JANNWE010000573.1:0-10424 GCA_031414675.1 Cytophagaceae bacterium | reverse complement strand
GTAGCAGTTTCAGCTAATAAGGTAGAGGCGGCTGCATGAATTTGACCTATATGGTTTTGTACTTTCGATTTATTTTGCAAATTCACTACTACCCTATTGGGTTCAAGGGTTGTAAACTTAAGTCCACAAGTCCCAACCATTTTCACCGAATTTCCAATTATGTAGTCAATAAACCATTTTTTTAAAATGACAGGATAATTTTCTAAATCATTAAGTTTTTTCGAAAGTCTATTCATTTCATAAATTAAAAATAATAGTATGCAAGCATAACATTCGCAAAGCTATAATTTTCAATATTATTATGCAAGCATACTATTAAAAAAAATAAAATTTGAACTAATGAAGAATTATATGGGAATGCTTTGTTACTTTTGCATCAAAGTTGCATTAGCAATATCAGAAATGTTAAAAAAATTAAAAGCTCATTCTCATCTTCTCTATAAAACTGGCATGTTTTTGTCATTTTTATGTTTGATACATTGCTTAGCTACACCCATATTATTAACAACTTTACCTTTTATTGCAAAAGATTGGATAAGTCATACCACTGAAGTATATTTAGTGGCAGGAAGTTTAATAATTGCTATCTATCTGTTAACAAAAGACCATAGAGTTCATAATAATATTTATCCACTATTTTTGTTGTTAATTTCAATATTTTTTAATGGCATAGGACTTTTTATTTTGCCAGAAAAATTCGAAACTCCTACAATAATTTTAGGGTCCTTAATTATGGCATCCGCCTATTTACTTAATTGGAAGCTACATAGCAAAATTTGCTCAAATCATTCCCATTGATTTTAAGAATTAAGTATTTATCAGCATATTTACTAAACTTCATACTTTCTCGTTTTTCATATATTTTTGGCAAAATTCTATAATATTTATTGTGTTTTTTCCACTTTTTGCAAAATTTAATTATAAATTTGCAGTTGTAAATCAAATGTTTCTTAACCAAAAAGCTTAATGGCTGGATTTTTTAGTTTTCTTACGAGTGATATAGCAATAGATTTAGGTACGGCCAATACTTTAATCATCTACAAAGACCAAATAGTTGTGGATGAACCTTCTATAATTGCATTAGATAAAGTATCTGGGAAGGTACTCGCTATTGGCCATAAAGCCATGCAAATGCATGAAAAAACGAATGAAAATATAAAAACTATCAGACCTCTCAAAGATGGAGTTATTGCGGATTTTACTGCAGCCGAACTCATGATTAGAGGAATGATAAAAATGATAAATACCGGAAGAAATTTGTTTTTCTCTCCTTCCCATAGAATGGTAATTTGCATACCTTCGGGTATCACCGAAGTTGAAAAGAGAGCGGTAAAGGATTCAGCAGAACATGCAGGTGCCAAGGAGGTATATATGGTTCATGAACCCATTGCTGCCGCAATTGGTATCGGAATTGATATTGAACAACCCAACGGTTCAATGATTGTTGACATTGGTGGTGGCACTACAGAGATAGCGGTTATTGCACTTTCCGGAATTGTGTGCGAATCTTCGGTAAGAATAGCGGGTGATTTGTTTACCCGTGATATAGTAGATTACATGAGAAGAGAACATAATCTTTTAATAGGTGAGCGATCTGCCGAATTTATTAAAATTCAAGTTGGCTCTGCCTTACCTGATTTAGAAAACCCACCCGCTGATATCGAAATAAGAGGAAGGGATTTAATGACAGGTATCCCAAAAGAAATTAAAGTTACTTATAGTGAAATAGCTTATGCATTGGACAAATCAATTTCTAAAATTGAAGAGGCTATTATGCGTGCTTTAGAAATGTCCCCTCCAGAGCTTTCGGCAGATATTTATGAAAATGGTATATACTTAACAGGTGGTGGAGCATTATTGCATGGATTAGACAAAAGGCTAGAGGCTAAAACTAAACTTCCTATTCATGTAGCAGATGATCCATTAAAAGCTGTAGTTAGGGGAACTGGAGAAGTTCTTAAAAACATTGCCAAATATCAAGCGGTATTAGTTCAATAGTTTTTATAAGTAAAAAATAACATAGAGGTATCCATACATAACAGCTTGGATACCTTTTTTTAAATATAATGGTTTATGTCTCAGTTGTTCGGGATATTATACAAAATAAGGAACTTTTTCCTCTTTGTATTTTTACAAATAATATGTTTTTATCTTATTAAGAAGAACAGCATCTATTGGGATGTAACCTTTTTCAATACTACAAACTCAGTAGTAGCAAAATCTTTAGCAACCTCTCAGAAAGTTAAGGAATTTACAAGTCTAGGAAAATTAAATAAACAGCTCGCTTTCGAAAACAAGGCCTTAAGAGAGGAACTAACTAGATCAAGAGAGCTATTAACTATTGGAACCTTAGGATATAAACCGGATAGTTCACAAGCCTCAAGGTTTAATTTTATGGTGGCAAAAGTGATTGCAAGTTCACAAAACCTCACCGATAATTACATAACAATTGATAAAGGCACAAAACACGGTTTAAAGCCTGGAATGGGAGTAATATGCCCTCAAGGGGTGGTAGGTCAAATTATGTCATGTAATGCGCTATATTCTAGAGTGTCAATCATTTTACATTCGAGTTTTTCGGTTTCTTCTGAAGTTATAAATAAAAAATTAAGCGCTTCTAATGAAACTGCATTGGGAATTTGTAAATGGAATGGGGCAAATTCAAGAACAATTCAATTAACCACTATCGATAGGTTTAAACCTATTTTCAAAAAAGATAGTGTGGTTACTTCCATGCAAAATTCAATTTTTCCTCCTAAAATTTTAATAGGTCGAATAAGTAAGATAAGTTCTACTCCAAATGAAGCGTTTTTTAATATAGATGTAAGATTATCAACAGATTTCTCGAGTTTGGTTTATGTATATGTAGTAAATAACAAATTAATGAATCAACAAAAAGAAATAGAAGAAACCCCAATAAAATAAGTGAGTACTCAATCATTAATAAAAATATTAGGAGCCATAGTGCTGTATTTATTTCTGCAAGTTTTTGTAGTTAGAAATTTAGTGTTTTTTGATGTAGGCTTTTGCTTTTTGTATATTTCAGTCATTTTATTTTTGCCAAACACAGTTCCAGTTTCTGGGGTTTTAGTTACAGCATTTCTGGTCGGATTAGTCATAGATATTTTTTCGAATACAGCAGGTTTACATGCTTCAGCCTGTGTTTTGATTGCGTTTCTTCGAAGTTATATATTAAAAGTACTTTTTCCAACTCGAGGCTTAGAAACAGAATTAGTTATTTCTTTAGAAGGACTTGGCACCGAAAGATTCATCAGATATATAGTCATTATGACATTTACACATCACTTATATCTGTTTTTTATAGAAGCCGGTACCATACAGTTTTTTCTAAATACCTCATTAAAAGTAGTTTCAAGTGTATTATTTACCTCTCTAGTGGTTTTTTTAATGCATATTTATTTAAAAAGTCTTCAAAATTCTTAATGCTTTTTTTAATGTATTTGTTACGATATTGTGCTATAGTTGTTTCAACATTTCTTGTTTTTAATTGTAATTCCAAAGATTCTGATAAATCTAAGAATTCAAAAAATATAGCAAAAGTTATAAATATCGCAAAGGTTAGAAAAGAAATAGATGCTGACAAAAAATCAAAATTAATTTCTGCAATAATTGACGAAAAAATTAAAAGTGGCTTTAACGGTACAATTTTAATTGCCCAAAAAGGAGTGGTAGTTTTCGAAAAAGCAGTTGGATTCGCATCGTTTGAAGATACTGTTAGAAATAGAATAGACACCAAGTTTCAACTTGCTTCTCTTTCAAAAACATTTACCTCTGTAGCTATTATGAAAATGGTAGAAGAGGGGCTAATTGGACTTGATAATACTGTGAAAGATTATTTTCCAAAGTTTCCATATGATGGTGTTACTATTCGAAGCTTATTGTCGCATCGTTCTGGATTACCTTATTATCAGTATGAATTTGATAAGAAAGTAAGGGCAGAAAAAATATACCCCACAAATCAACAAATAGTAGAATGGTTTTCGACGGCAACACCAACTCCCAAAATTTTAAACTTGCCTGACCATTTTTTCTCCTACAATAACACCAACTACGCTATTTTAGCTGCCCTAGTTGAAAAAGTATCCAATAAAAGTTTTGATAGCTACTTAAAAGAAAAAATCCTGATACCAGCAGGAATGAATGACACATTTACTGCTAATTCGAAAGATCCTAAATTAAATATAAATAAAACCCAAGGCTATCAAAACGGCAGAAAACTTGAAAAAGATTATTATGATGATATTGTAGGTGATAAAGGCATTTATTCCACAGCACCTGATTTATTTAAATGGTATGATGTTTTAAAATCTGAGTCCATATTGAGCAAAGAGACATTAAGAGAGATGTACACACCAAGAAGTTTTGAACATCCAGGTTTGAGAAATTATGGTTTTGGGTTTAGACTTTGGGTCAATGAATTGCAACAAACCGACTATATTTATCATACCGGTTGGTGGAAAGGATTTAATACCATAATGTTTTTCGATTTAAGAGAAGATTTTGTCATAATTTTGCTTAGCAACAAATACAATAGAAGCGTTTATAATATAAAAGAAATCGTAAATATTATGCACGGAAACGATAAATTGAGTACAATAGAGGAAAATATTTTAGATCAATAAATTGCCAGAAATATGAAAAAAGTATATTTATTTGCAGTATTATTAGTAATTGTTAGTTGTAAATCAAAAACTAAGCAAGAATATAGCAAGATTACAAATAACCCAGATTTTATTCATGAAGCCTATGAAAAACTTACTGACGTAATTATTCATGATATTTTTTCGCCTCCAGTGTCATCTCGTATTTACGTATATGCATCAATAGCCGGATATGAAGCACTAACGGCCGGAAATGAAAACTATAAATCTTTAGCTGGACAACTACATGGGCTTGAATCTTTTCCAAAAATGGAAGAAGGAAAGGAATATTGCACTGCTTTAGCCAGTGTAAAGGCTATTATGAGAATAGCTAGAACACTAACATTTACAGTAAATAAATATGATGATTTTGAAACTGAAACCTATAAA
The DNA here is from genome assembly GCA_031414675.1 of Cytophagaceae bacterium. Classification (GTDB taxonomy): domain Bacteria; phylum Bacteroidota; class Bacteroidia; order Cytophagales; family Spirosomataceae; genus Leadbetterella. Next base: position 5,373 of record JANNWE010000573.1, on the reverse strand, counting down.
AAATTTAAAGATGCTGGCGTACCATCAGACGTATTTAAACGTTCTGAAGAATTTGGAGAAGCCATTGCAAAACATGTTTTAGCCTACTCAAAAAAAGATAATTATTTACAAACCAGAGGCTTAAGATACACAGTTAAATCAAACTCTGACAAATGGGTACCTACTCCCCCTCAATATGCCGATGCAATGGAACCGTATTGGAGTACTATTAGAACTATGATTTTGGATTCGGCGGGCCAATTTCCACCAGCGCCGGTTATTCCTTTTTCAAAAAATAAATCTAGTGAATTTTGGAAAGAATTAACTCATGTTTATGAAACAGTAAATAACCTCACACAAGAACAAAAAGATATTGCCTGGTTTTGGGATGACAATGCATTTGTAATGAATGTACAAGGTCACGTGATGTTCGCTAACAAAAAAATGACTCCTGGTGGCCACTGGATGGCAATTACCAGAACGGCTTCTCAACAAACCAATAAATCTATTTTTGAAGCAGCCGATGCTTATCTAAGAGTTTCCCTTTCGCTACATGAAGCTTTTATTAGTTGTTGGTATGAAAAATTTAAATCCGAAAAAATTAGGCCTGAAACAGTTATCAATTCGGATATAGATCCAAAATGGGCACCTTTTTTACAAACTCCTCCTTTTCCAGAATACACAAGTGGACATAGCACAATTTCTGCAGCCTCTGCAGAAGCTCTAACTTCCTTATTTGGTGACAATGTTGCATTTACAGACTCTACTGAATTTAAATATGATCATGGTGTGAGAAAGTTTTCGTCATTTAAAGCCGCAGCTGATGAATGCTCTATAAGTAGAGTTTATGGGGGTATTCACTATGTTTCAGGGTGTCAAGAAGGAAATAAAGTGGGTACAAAAATTGGTCAATACATTGCTAAAAAGGTAATTACAAAAATTAAATAACCCTATTTAAAAACTATGACCTATTATATTTTAAGAAAATACTGTCAGTTTATTTTAAAATTCTTAATAAAGCGTTTAGATGTAAAGGGCTTAAATAATTTACCAACAAACGGCCCAGTCTTGTTTGCGAGCAATCACCCAAACTCATTCTTAGATGCAATAGTTATTAATTGTACGGTTGCTAGACCAATTTGGTCTTTGGCCAGAGGTGACGCATTTAAAAAGCCATTAGTCAAAAAATTTCTTTCAAAAGTATATATGATGCCAATCTATAGAATCTCTGAAGGGAAAGAATATTTGGGTAAAAACGACGAAACATTTAAAAAAGCCTATACCCTTTTTAAAAATGACGGGCAGGTATTAATTTTTAGTGAAGGTATTTGTAAAAACCAAACCACCCTTCTTCCATTAAAGAAAGGAACCGCTCGTCTTACGCAACAAACATGGCAAAGTAATCTGAATTTAAAAATTGTTCCTGTAGGTATTAATTATGACCAATTTGATAGTTTTGGCAAAACAATTTCTTTAAATTTTTCTCCTAGTTTTGATAAAAATAGCTTTGATAACCTTGATCAAGAAGGCTTTTTCTTAAAATCATTTAATGAAAAACTTCATTCAGAAATGTATCCTTTAGTATCTAGAAATTTTGAAAAATCCTTTCAACTTTCTAGTATATTGTATTACTTAGGGTGGCTTATAAATTTTCCCTTGTATTGGCTTATTTCTTCTTTTGTAAAAACAAAAACAAAAGGAACTGTTTTTTATGATGGCTTTGTTTATGGATTACTGCTTATTTTAATTCCTATTTATTGGATGTTACTATTCGGGATTTTTAAATATTTGTATTAAAATATAATGCTTAAATCAAAAAACATAAATTCAAATAATGGGTTGTGGTTTATGTTGGTGGCAGCTTTTTGTTTTTCCATTTCAGGAGCTTGTACCAAAGTTTTAGGCCAGCGATTGAGCTCTATTGAATTAGTGTTTTTTAGAAATATTATAGGAGTTGTTTTTGTTTTATGGTCTGTGTTTAGAAGACCACTAGTTCAAGAAGGCGGCAAACTTAGCTTATTAATTTTTAGAGGAATTATTGGTACCCTTGCTTTATTTACATTTTTTTATTCCATCACAAAAATTGGCTTAGCAGAGGCTATAACTTATCAGCAATCCTACCCCATATTTCTTGCAGTTTTCTCCTTCTATTTTTTTAAAGAAAAGCTTGAGTTAAAAGAATGGATATACGTTCTAATAGGCTTTTTTGGTATATGCCTCATATTCATTCCACAATTTAAAATAAATCTTCTTTCCGTAAAATATCATAGTTTTGGTTTGCTAAATGCCATTATGACGGCTCTAGCTTATTTAAGCATTAGTGGATTAAGTAAATATTATGATTCAAGATCCATTGTCTTATCGTTTATGGTTTCAGGAATTTTTTTGCCATTAATTTCATTATTTTTAGGTCAATTTTTTTTTATAGATTCACTTAGCTTTCTTTTTGGTGACTTTATATTACCAATTGGCAAAGAATGGATATGGATTTTTGCTTTATCATTTTCTGCTATGATAGGTCAGATTTATTTAACAAAGGCTTTTAGTATAGGCAAAAGTGGGGAAGTGTCTGCTATTGGTTATAGTAACATAATTTTCTCCATTATTTTTGGTGTTTTTTTAGGCGACCCATTCCCTTCAAAAAGCACCTTTTTAGGAATAGGATTAATTATTTTGTGTGGAATTCTGATTTCTTTCAAGAAGAAATAGACCTTAAATACTACTTTTATCCATATCTTTTTGGATCTTTTCTTTTAACATAAGCTCTATTTTATCCTTAAAAAAAAGCAAAATTGGAATAATAACTAAATAAAAAATTAATAAAACTAAATAACCAATCCAATTACTTTCTAAGTAAGAATTTAAAAAAATAGCCAAAAGAATATTTAACATCAAAAAAGCAATAAAAAGAAATATTCCTAGCACGATAAATACCAATATCTTAGCTAATTTGCTTTCGATATTCTCCTGAATTTCTATCTTTTTTAATTCAAACTTTGCTTCTATTAGCTTTATGAAATTTTCTTTTAGTTCATCAAATTTCAAATAATCTGATACGGATTCCTTTAAGCCCATTTTTATAAAATTTTTAATAATTAAACTGCATCTACATTCACTACTACTTGCACCGATTTAAATTTCTTATCAGTAACCAAATTTACAATTTCTTCTTTTAAAAATGCCTTAGTAGCCTTAATATTCATTTTGTCTTTTTCAAGCTTTAACAAAACTTCAAACAAAAATTTATTCCTTATTCTTTCCACCAATGATTTCTCGGGTCCCAATACACGAGTTTTTCCTAACTTCGCTTCCAATGCCTTGGCTAGACGGGCCGCTGCTAAATGAGACAACACCTGATCGACATCTTTTACAGTTATCTGAATTAATCTTGAAAATGGAGGATAATTATACCCCTCTCTTTCAAAAACCTCGGATTCGTAAAAACCTTTATAATCATTCGCAATTACAAATTGTAAAATTCTATTTTGAGGATTCGCTGTTTGAATTAAAACCTTCCCTTTTTTTTCTCTTCTTCCCGCCCTCCCGCTAACTTGTGTTATTAATTGAAAAGCCCTTTCAGAGGCCCTGAAATCAGGGAAATTGATCATTTTGTCCGCATTATAAACTCCCACCAAGCTTACTCGATCAAAATCTAAGCCTTTAGAAACCATTTGCGTCCCGACCAAAATATCAATTTCACCTTGTTCAAACTCTCCGATAATATTAGCATATGCATTTTTTGTTCTTGTGGTATCTAAATCTAATCTTCGAATACCTGCCGATGGAAATAGTTCTTGCAAATCGTCTTCAATCTTTTCTGTTCCCACACCAACAGTTTTTAGTTTTGTAGATCCACAAGAAGGACAGACTTTGTGGCTAGCCTCTTTGTGCCCACAGTAATGGCAAATAAGCTGCTGACTATGCATATGGTAGGTAAGCGTAACAGCACATTGCTCACAATGTCCAATCCAATTACACTCTTCACAATTTAAATAAGGAGCGTACCCTCTGCGGTTTTGAAAAATTATTGTTTGCTCTTTATTAGCAATATTTTGTTCAATGGCTTTCAATAAAACGGAAGAAATTTCTTTTTTAAGCGTTTTTTCTTTCCTTTCAATTTTTAAATCCACTAATTCAATATCGGGCAATGTAGCATTTCCATATCTTTCAAATAATTCTACAAGACCATACTTGTGATTTATAGCTTGATAATACGACTCAATTGAAGGAGTGGCAGAGCCCAATAACACTTTTGCATGTTGTTTTAAAGCTAACATAATAGCCACATCTCTCGCATGGTATCTAGGTGCGGGGTCAAACTGTTTAAAAGAAGACTCATGTTCTTCATCCACAATGATGAGCCCTAAATTATCAAAAGGTAAAAAAATGGAAGATCGTACTCCAATCACAAACTTAAATTTTCCATCCAAAACTCCTCTCCAAATTTCTACACGTTCGTTATCTGAAAACTTAGAATGATAAACGCCCATGGAATCACCAAAAACAACTCTGAGTCGCGTAACTATTTGAGTAGTAAGAGCAATTTCAGGCAAAAGAAACAACACTTGAGATCCAGATGCCAAGACTTTCTGAATTAAATCAATATAAATTTCTGTTTTCCCGCTCCCCGTAATTCCATGAAAAAGTACCACCTCTTTTTCCATGAATGAAGCCATAATTTCATCACTTGCCTTACTTTGGGCCGTAGAAAGTATAATTTCCGGAACATTTTCAATCTTTATCTCCTCAAAACGAGATACTGCCACTTCAAATTCTTCAAAAATGTTTTTTTCAATTAAAGTCTTTAAGGAAGATTCTGAAACTCCAGATTCGCGAATTACACTTTTTGTTACCCCTAATTTGTTTAAATTTGGCAATTCCTGAATAGGAATAACACTTAGATATTCTAAAACTACTTCTTGCTGTTTTGGGGTTTTCTCAAGGTTTTCTATTAATCTCAAAATTTCTTCGGTGCCTTCGAATACTCTTTTGAGCTTAATTTTTTTAACAATCTTAGGTTTATATTTATCTTTTACTTCTTCGAAAATTATTATTGCATGCTTTTTTACAAGTTCTTTTATGGCTTTGTTGACATCTTTAGTTTCTATCCATCTACCCACTTCATCATAGCTAATTGATTCTTGAGTCTTAAGAAAATCAATTAGACTAATTTCAGTTTCACTCAATAATTCCGGATATGCAAAATCAGGATTGTATTGAATTTTTGATAAACTAGATATTTTCAAACCCGCGGGCAAAGCTATATTCATTACTTCTCCTTCGTGGCACATATAATATTCAGCCACCCAGTTAAATAACCAAAGTTGCAATTTGGTAACTACTGGTTCAATATCTAAAAGCTCAAGTATGTATTTTGCCTTATAAATTGGGGGA
>JANNWE010000572.1:0-4977 GCA_031414675.1 Cytophagaceae bacterium | reverse complement strand
GCATCTATTTGGGAAACTTTAGCCCAAGCTCCAAAATCATACACTTTTTGCCAAGTTTTACCACCGTTTTTTGTAACATGCATTAGTCCATCATCTGTACCTGCCCAAAGCGTGTTTATGTCTTTTGGAGACGGTGCTAGTGCATAAATTACTCCTCTTCTTGGCATTTTTTTCATAGCTTCGGTAGTGTAAACGCCCACACTAGCCGGAATTTCTTCATACGTTTCCCTCGATAAATCAGGACTTATTACCTCCCAAGAATTACCCCCATTTTGGGTTTTAAACAAAACATTTCCGGCGAAATAAAGCGTCTTTTTATCTACTGGAGAAAATAAAACGGGGGCGGTGCGAATAAACCGGTATTTGCCTGAACGCACTGCTTCGGGTGCAATATTCTGAGTTTGGCCAGTTTTTTTATCATATCTCGTAATTTTTCCTCCATAAATAATAGTTGGATCTAGCGGGTCGGCAGCCACATACCCATATTCTTCTACCCCTACAGGGTGCCAATCGCGAAAAGTAATAATGCCATCGTTGCCACGGGAAGTTATGCCAACTGAACCGCTTTCTTGTTGACCTCCATATACATTATAAGGGAAAGCATTATCTGTGCTTACATGATAAAACTGGGCAGTTGGCTGATTGTACCAGGAAGAAAATGTTTTTCCTCCGTTTACCGTAATTATGGCTCCTTGGTCGGCAGCAAAAAGCATGATATCTGGATTGTCGGGGTTAATCCACAATCTATGGTAATCGTCCCCACCTGGGGCACCCCTAAATGCTACCCAAGTTTTTCCTCCATCTTCCGACTTCCAGGTATCTACGTCTGCACTAAATACGATGTCCGGGTTGGTAGGATGTACTTTTATTTCCGCAAAATCGCTTCCGCGTCCCCAAAGCCTTTGGTCTTGGCTTATCCTTGTCCAAGATTCGCCCGCATCATCCGATCTAAAGATTCCGCCTTCGTCAGGAGCATCTACTGTGGCATAAATACGGGAGGGAAGACTAGGCGAAATTCCGAAGCCAATTCTACCTAAGCCTTGCTCAAAAGTGGGCAAACCTTTAGTTAGTTTGTTCCAGGTAGTACCACCGTCTGTTGATTTATACAAACCACTTTCGGGTCCTTGCCATGCTCCGTTTTCCCATGGACCTTGCCTTGCTGCCCATAAATCGGCATAAATAATATTGGAGTTTTTCGGGTCTATAGTTACTTGAATGGCCCCGGTGTTTTCGTCTTTATACAATACCCGCTCCCAAGATTTTCCTCCGTTTTTTGTTCTATACACGCCTCTTTCTGTATTTGGTCCATAAGGATGGCCTAATACTGCCGCAAAAACGATGTCTTCGTTTCTTGGGTCAATGGCCAAGCCGCCTATCTGCTGTGCATCGTTTAAGCCTGTATTTACCCACGTTTTTCCTTCGTCTAAAGATCTATAAATACCGTTACCCACCGATAAATCAGGCCTTTGAATACCTTCTCCAGAGGCTACATAAATTACATTTGGATTGGAAGGCGCCACGGCAACATCACCCACCGATCCTGTAGGTTGGTCGTCGAAAATAGGATTCCAAGTATGACCATAATCAGTAGTTTTCCAAACGCCTCCGTTGTTAACGCCAATATAAAAAACATTGGGTTTCTGAGGTACACCCACAGCTCCTACGGTTCTTCCACCTCTATGTGGGCCAATCATACGCCATTTCATGCTGTCAAAAAAACGGGAAGGAAAGTTTTGAGCAAAGGAAAAAATTATAGTATGAGAAAATAAAAGAGAGAGGATAACTTTTTTCATGTTTTGTATTGAAGGTTTATGATAAATGGGAGAACAAAAGATTGGTTACGCAATTTAACCAAAACTTTGTTTACTACCATAGAAAGAAAGCATTAAACAGGAAAGTAATTCTTTGTGTAGGTATTTTTAGCTTGTTTTTTGGGATAGATTGCAAATTTGCATGAACCAACATTACCTAAACTCGAAAATGTTACTGCATTTTTTGAAGTGTTGTATGAGACAAAGCCAAACAACCGCCGCCAGCAGGTACACATGGGGAGCCATCAAGGTATCGATTAAGAATTTGCCAAAAATAAAATACCGATCTGTTCCGGTCAGCCTTTGTGGAATCGGAATGGCGGCATTAATGATTGTTTGGTCGGTTAAGGGAAGTGATTTCACGCTTTTTGTATCAAATTCGGCGGCTTGTTGGGCGAAAGTTGAAATAGATAAAAATTTGTTAGTTAATAATTTGCAAGTTGCTTTCCTTTTGTATTTTTTAACTGAAAAGGATGTTATATTTTTTGTCTATAAGTACACCAAAGAGTAGCAATGACCAATGCCTCAGAGTCCCTTACAGGAGACTCTGAGGGGACGAAAAAAAACCATAGCAAAGACCAATTCCTCAGAGTCCCTTGCAGGAGACTCTGAGGGGACGAAAAGACCAACTCCCCGAGTGGAATGTCTCAGAGTCTCTTTCAGGAGACTCTGAAGGTAAGAAAGCAGAAAGTTCCATATTTTGTTTGAAGAATTTCAACATGAGTAATACCTTAAAGTGGATATAATTTTGATTGATTCAGAAGGAAATCGCTTTCCAACTTCATTGATTCTTCGCCGAAATAATCCTTATCTTCTTCAAATCTTCCACGAATTTGAAACCATTTCAAGTGGCTTTAATTCTGGAAAATAGTAAAAAACACCTTTTCATAGCTTTTCCACCATTCCCCTGTTTTATTTTTGTTAATTCCACCAAATGATGTCATAAGCCATCACAGGTGTTTTTTATGGCTTACATGGCTCATTTTTATTCTATATAGGTAACAACAACTTTGATAGGTTTGCTTAAAATTGACCCACTATTAGTTGGGTGATTATTTATAAAAAGTGTTGTGTTAAAAATACCATAATCATAATAATAACCTGCGACATGTTGATAAGCATTGGGAATGAAATTGGTTGCTGTGAGTTCTACAAATGTTGAGATAGCTATTATTTTTGAGGGAGATAAACCATGAAGTATTTCTAAAGAGACACCTTGTGCATTAGCTGTTATACCAGTAAAAGTTACCATTTTGATGGCAGGAGCAGTAGCAGAACCTAATTTTGTAAAACCCGCTACTTCTAATTTAGCTGTGGGTGCGGCTGCTCCGATACCTACATTACCTGTTCCAGTTATCAGTGCATATCCAGAAGTTGATGAAAAATTAGCAGCAGTTCCAACAGTTGAGGTAGAGGTAAGTGTAGTTACCGTTGAAGATAGACTCAATGGTGCAGCAACTGCTGGAATGTCTTGCCATGTAGCATTCCCAACCGCATCAGAAGTTAAAATTTTTCCAGCTGTAATTGTACCTACGCCTGAGCCACCAAATTTTATAGTTCCGTTTGTTTCAAGGGCATTTGTGCCTTGAAAATAGGCGGCTTTTCCTGTGCCAATAGTGGATGCTGAAAGTGCAGGTTCAGTATTTTCAGCATTATTATTAAAAAAATACGCTGCTCTACCTACACCATTTGTAGATGCAGATAAAGCAATAGCATTACTTATAGTATTAAATATTTCAAAATTACCTGCTGGCCCTGTCCCAGAATTTGTTAAAGCAAGTAATCTATCTTCGCTTGATTGGCTTCCTTGAAAAGGTAAATCTATTTTACTGGTAGTTGACCAAGCAACTCCATTAAAATACCAATTAGAGGACGTACCGATATTATAAACCATCATGCCTTGTGTGGGCGTACCGATGGCTGTTGTTATAGCCGTCAAGTTGCCATAGCGAGGCAATTTTACAAATTTCGGGTCTATTTCGGAGGCTTGTTGGGCGATTGCAGAAAGAGCTAAAAGACTGAAAATTAAAATTTTGAGAAATGTTTTCATGCTTGTTAATTTTTATGTTTCGATTTTTTTTTTAAAAAGATTTATCAATTTAATGATAATCAAACAGTTGCATATCACAATAACCCTTGAATTTGGCTAAATCACAGGTTTGAGTTCATATGCAACTGGAAAGTTTATTTAAGAGCCACACTTATGAAACAAAACTGCTTGAGCATCTCTCCGAATTATATAGATTTGAGTAAAATTTTACTAAAAAAAGTTCAAAACAAACAGTTTTGTTTTTTATAAATATCTTCATCGAAATTGAATTCAGAAATTTGTTATGCTTTACTAGCTTTGGTAAATTTCTGAATTTAAATCATGCCCGTCAATTGCTTGATGATTTAATGATACATGTTTTCAAGAAATGCCCATTAATTTACTAAAATCTCATTGAGTGCCTTTGTTTTCTGATTCGGGATGGCAAGATTTAGGCTCATTGTTTTCATTTTCCAGCCATCGTTTTGTTTTTCATAAATGGCAATTTCTCTTAGTTCGGTTTTGAAAACCACCCAGCTGATTTTCTTGATGACGACTGCCGAATTGCCGCCACTCAATGCCACTATTTCTCTCGAAAGTACTTGCATAGCCGGCATTCCTTTTTTCATACTATTTTCAATCATTGTTTTGAAACCGAGTGCATCCCATCGCTCGGCTGGGTCGGTGCCATAAAAAATACAGTCGGAGGCAACAGGCTGAAACATGGCTTCGATGTTTTTTGAAGCAAATGATTCTTCAAATAGTTTATCGGCGGCTTCCACAGCCCTTGTATCAAAAGTTTGTGCCAGTGTTTCGTTAAAAGTCGTAAAAGAGAAAAGTAAAATGATGAGATTTTTCATTGTTTTTTGATTTTTAAAAATGAATAAAATAAGAATTATTGTCTTTTGACAAACCAAAATTGTAGAAAACCTAAGCTTGTGGAAGGTGCAAATACGCCCGTTACACCAACGATTGTGTGTAGTGTAGTTTTGGTTGAGTGTGCGTTTTGAAAGCCTTGATTTTAAAGCATACCTTTGAATCTGCAATAGTTGTTTTCACAAATACTGAATTTGCAAAAAACCCTGTATCAATTGTTTCCCTGGCATACCGACAATTACGCAATCTTGGAATTAAGAA
>JANNWE010000571.1:0-2029 GCA_031414675.1 Cytophagaceae bacterium | reverse complement strand
GGAATAATTAAAGATAAAAATACCAAATCCATTTTACCGTATGTAAATGTTGTTTTGAAAACAGAAAAAGAAAACACTTTTGTAAGTGGAACCATAAGCAATGAAGAAGGACGATTTTTACTAACAAAAATAAAATCCGGAAATTATACCTTAGAAATTTCATTCATTGGTTATTCCACAAAAAAACAATCCCTATTTATTGGAAACCTAAGCGATTTTTTAGACCTAAAAACAATAGAAATTGAAGAAAAATCAATAACATTGAATGAAGTACTTATTACCGCCAAAACAGAGGAAATAAGCGAGAAAATGGATAAAAAAACATTTTCAATAAAAGACAACATGAGCCAAAGTGGCGGCTCGGTACTACAAGCCATGCAAAATTTACCAAGTGTAACCGTTCAAGATGGCAAAGTACAATTACGAGGAAATGACAAAGTGACTGTACTCATAGACGGCAAACAAACTGCATTAACAGGATTTGGAAGCCAAACTGGACTTGACAATATACCAGCATCGGCTATTGATAAAATTGAAATCATTAACAACCCATCAGCCAAATATGATGCGAATGGTAATGCCGGAATCATTAATATAATTTATAAAAAAAATAACAAAGAAGGTTTCAATGGGAAAGTTGGCTTTACCACAGGCCTAGGTTCGCTATGGGTACGAAAAGAAAATTTACCTGAAATAAGACCTCAATATACTTTTACGCCTAAAATTAATCCAAACGTTTCGCTCAATTATAGAAAAAACAAGGCAAATGTTTTTTTTCAAGGCGATTATTTATATACGGAAACATTAAATAAAAATGAATTTGTAAGCCGAAAGTATGATTCTGGCGAAATCATAAATTCACAATTAAAAAGAAACAGAAATACCCATTTTACCACTATAAAATCGGGAATTGACTATGTTTTCGATGAACAAAATTCATTCACAATTTCAGCACTTTTTGGCAGCGAAAAAATAATAGACCGTGGTGATCAACCTTTTTATAACGCAAGCTTCACCCAGAGAAAAAGACTTTGGCAATTTTTAGAAGATGAATTGAAAACCACCATAATGGCTACTGCCAACTATCAACACAAATTTAAAGAAGCCGGTCACCTTTTCAATATTGGTTTCAATTACACTTTTCATAGAGAAGACGAGAAATATTTCTATGATAACTTTTTACCCACTTCCGTAGGCACTGATGCCTTTAAATTATTATCAGACGAGCAGGTGTATGATTTTAATTTTGACTACATTAAACCTTTGAAATACGGTCGTCTCGAAACAGGGATTAAACTTCGAGACAGAAACATTCCAACTGATATGCTATTTATTCCAGGTAAAAACTCGGTCTTAGATATAAATGCGGGTGGTTGGGCAACTTACAGAGAATTAATTCCTGCGGTATATGGAAACTATATTTTTGAAAATAAAAAATGGGAGGCAGAACTGGGTTTAAGGGTGGAATATGTAAAAATTCAATATGAGGTAAATCCAAATCATAGTGTCTATAAAAGTGATGGCTATACTTATTCACAACCCTTTCCTAATTTGCGTTTAGCTTATAAAATTAACGATGCTAAAAAACTATCTTTTTTCTATAACCGAAGAGTGGACAGACCCAATGAGGTAGATATTCGAATTTTCCCAAAATATGATGATGCGGAGATTATTAAGGTCGGAAACCCTGCTCTAAGACCTCAATTTACCAATCTGTTGGAATTGGGTTTCAAAACAAATTGGGAAAAAGGAAGTATATATTCGGCAATTTATCACCGATTTGCCGACGGAACTATCACGAGAATATCAAGTACTGTGCCTCCAAGTAATTTGATTTATGCCACATTCCAAAACGCAAATAAAAGCTACAATACGGGAATTGAACTGGTTTTAGCTCATGAAATTTCCAAATTGTATTCATTTAATATAAATTTTAATGCTTATCGAAATCAAATTAACGCCTTTACAATTGAGAATAACTATCCTAGCAAACACACATTTTCAGCGAAACAACAGGAAATGTTTTCAG
>JANNWE010000570.1:0-4004 GCA_031414675.1 Cytophagaceae bacterium | reverse complement strand
GTTTATGGGCGTATGGGCAACCTTCCGAAACTCCCGTACTGAGCTTGCCTTTAGGGGCCAAAAGGGCAGAGTTATATACTTTTGCTACTTTTTCTGCCGAAATTCCGCAAAATGCAAGCCTTTTTGAATTACAAAAAGCCGAGTTCAGGAAATTTGATTCGACTGTGCTCAAAAAAACCATAACGCACGCATGGCTGAGGCTCATTATTAATAACCAAACAGGAAAACTAGAGGCACTAAATGTCGTTTTTAAGTACCCAGTTGCTTTTGTAAGTGTTTTTAAGGGAGAACAAGACTCATTGGTTTTGATTCAAAATGCAGGAAATAGGGCAACACTCCAAGATTTGCATTTTAGATTTGTAAAAAATTGGCTACAAATACCACTTTTTGCCCATAAAATTGATACGATTTATTTCAGAATGTCGCATCGGCACTTAAATTTTCGGGAAGATTTTGCAACTATTTATTCTGAGAAAACCTTACCCGAATCGCTCATTATACAACAATTCAATAGCAGAGAACCCAATCGGTGGTTCAATTTTTTTCTTTTAGGTTTTAGTTTTTTAATGACAATTTTTCTGTTTTTCAAATCAGCCGTAAATAACTGGGAAAGAGCCAATTTGTATTGTTCTCTGACTTTTTTATGCTGTTTTTTCAATGTTTGGTTATGGTCAGAAACCATTGATTTTCCATCGCCAGAGCAGACAGGTCGGCTAGGACTTTGGTTCAATCAATTAGTGCCGATTATGATGCTTTTGCTTTACCGTGCATTTTTGGCGGTTCGCCACGAGCGTCCTATTCTTTATAAATTTATGACTGCCGCAATCGTCGTGCTTTTTGTTAGTAATGCCTTCATGTTTTTTGAATTACAAAACCGATTGAGCAATTTGATATTTGACCAAGTTTTTGAGTATTTGTTTCTTTTTGTCGAGTTCTTTTTACCAATCGCTTTTTTGAGGTACTGGAAACACCCCATTTATCGGTACGCTGCGTGGTCAAGTTGGGTTACAGCTTTGTCATTTTTGACTTATATCCTTATCGGACGATTTGGTTTGCCTATTCCTTTGCCCGTTTGGTTTCCTCCTGCCAATCTGATGTTTATTGCCTTGATTATTGATGGTATTTTATTTTTGTTTGCCCTCACCTTGCGAGACCGACAGATTGTTACAGAGAAAATTCGACTCGAACAGCAAGCCACTGCAAACGAACTCAAAGCTTTGCGTTCGCAAATGAATCCACATTTTATTTTTAATGCCCTTAATTCTATCAAAAGTTTTACCTTAGATAATGATTCGGAACGAGCCAATTTTTATCTTACAAAATTCTCCAAACTTATCAGACAAGTTTTGGAAAATTCGAGAAACGAAAAAGTAACGCTTCATAACGAACTCGAAACGCTTACGCTATACTTGGACATGGAAAAACTGCGTGTCGGTGATAAATTTGACTATGAAATAAGGCTTGGGGAAGAAGTGGAACAAGAATTTATTGAAATTCCGCCAATGTTTATTCAGCCCTACGTCGAAAATGCCATTTGGCATGGTTTGGTAAATAAAGAAGAAAAGGGCTTGGTGAAAATTGAGGTCGAACAAAAAAATAATTGTGTGATTATTTCTATTGAAGACAATGGAATCGGAAGAAAGAAAGCGGCAGAAATAAAGTCAAAAACCGGTTCAAGTCATAAATCGTTTGGAATGAAAATCAACGCGGAACGTGCAGACTTGATAAAAAAGCTTTATAATATTGATGCTAAAATCATATTTGATGATTTGGAAAACGCGGATAAAACGGCCGCTGGAACAAAGGTGACTATCGAAATACCGATATAAGGGATAAAAGGGAAAAGAGTACCTTAATTGGCATTATTTTTTAAATTATTTCTCCCTCAATTTGTAAAAAGAAAAATTAGAAGCAAACTATTGATATTTTTTCTCTCATTTAAATTCTAAAGATGAAAGCAATTATCATTGACGACGAAGCCCAAGCCCGAAACGTGATTCAACGTATCATAGAAAAGCATTGTCCTGAAATACAGGTCATTGCAACCGCAAACGATGGCATCGAAGGGCTAAAAATGATTCTGAAATACCAGCCAGATGTGGTATTTTTAGACATCGAAATGCCCAACATGAATGGTTTTCAGATGCTCGAAGCCTTGGGAAATGAAGACATGAATTTTACGCTTATTTTCACAACCGCTTATGATAAATTTGCGGTTCAGGCTTTCAAATATTCGGCTTTTGAGTATTTACTAAAACCGATTGATGAAAACGAATTGATCGCTGCCGTTCAGAAATTGCATAAAAAAACTACATCATTACAGCAAATTCAGCAATTACGACAAAATCTAAATAGCAATGGGGCGTTCAATAAGCTAACGATTTCCCATACAAGGGGCATGACGTTCATTGAAATTTCAGACATTATTGCTTTGGAGGCGGATGGAAACTATACAAAAATTTTTACTGTAAATGGTGAAAATGTTTTGGCTTCAAAAACCTTAGGCTATTTTGATGAACTGCTGTTCGAACGTCACTTGTTTTTTCGTACTCACAAACAATTCATTGTCAATCTTAATTTCATCAAAGAATACCTGAGTGGTGATTATAATGAGATTATTTTGAAGAATGGCATGATCATAAAACTAGCCAGAACGCGTCGAGAAGCTTTTTTAGAACTTTTTAAGGGAATTTGAAAAAAAAAATTGCCAAATTGAGATTTTCAGAATAGAAAACCGCTCTAATATGCTTGTACCTTTATAGAGTAGGATAATTCAAAAAGAAATTTTTTATTGAAATTCTTTAGTCTCGATTAAAATCATTTTAAAAGTAGTACCTTCTAACGCATTATAGTCTTTAATTTTTTTGTGAATGTGATTTGATTTTAAAGATAGTGAATGCTATAATTTGGGAAAGAAATAGAATTCTCAAAGCCATATTTTTTTTTAAAATTATTTGGTTAGCAGCATTTTAATTTGCTAATTTGTTAGTAAAGTCATTAATAGTATTCAATTTATTTTCAGATTATGGAAGATTCAGAGCAATTTACCCCAATAAAAAAGACAGAAAAGATAGAAAACGAAGAAAAGAAAGAGAAGAAGAAAAAGAAGAAAAAAGAAGGAGGAAGAACCAAAGAAACAATGTTTCGAACCACACTTTCAAATTTAGTACATCTCAGTACCATAGCCGACAATAAAGCGGGATTGATGATTTCGGTGAATGCTATTATTATTTCGATAATGGTGTCGTTTATGATAAATCAATACGAAGAAAATCCTAGTATGATTTGGCCTACATTGTTACTTGTTTTGGTGTGTTTACTTACTATAATGTATGCGATATTAGCCACAAAACCTTCCAATAATATTACGGTAAAAAAGAAAAAGAAAGAGTTGGATCTACTTTTTTTTGCGGAATATTCTACCCTTTCATTAGAGGAATATAAAGAAGAAATGGGAGAATTAATTAAAGACGACGATAAACTTTCTGATAAAATGCTTACCAATATGTACGCTCAGGGACATGTTTTGACGCGGAAATTTAAACTTTTAAAGATTTCCTACACTGTTTTTATGATTGGCTTTCCCTTGGTAATCTTATTGTATTTATTAGTGCTTTCAAAATTGCTTTAAAGCTCAATTATACCCTTTAATTTGCACACCTCCGGCTTCCATGTTTTTTAAGCCTTGCTCATGAAATACCCGTTTTACAGTTTTTGGACTATCGATATTTTCATAAAAATCATCTAAATATTTTAATGTAGATTTTATGTAATTGGGCTCTAAATCTGCATTGTCTTTATAAAGCGCATAGATTTGAGGTTTTACTGCTTTAAATCTTTCAAATACGGTTTGGAAAACTTCCGGTGAATAGTTAAAGCCTCTATAAAGCCGCTCTCTAACGGAAGTTATTTCTGTTAATTGCTCTGCAGGTTTTGCATAATGGGCATTTACTATTCCAGAATGGTCAAAATCATAAGGAATAGGAGTAGCCATTTTCCCTTTC
>JANNWE010000569.1:0-8180 GCA_031414675.1 Cytophagaceae bacterium | reverse complement strand
CAGCCACAATTACCATTACCTACCTTATTCCAATTGACGCAGCTGATAATCAAAGTTTAAATAATATTCCAGGAACTAATGTAATATTAAATATTTTGCAAAATGATAGCCTTTCAACCGGCTTACCTTCAACATCTTCTTTAGTAACTGTTGATTTAGATCAGACTACGATTGGAATTGAATTAAATAAAATAGTAGCAAACCAAGGAACATGGACGTATAGTCAAACCACCGGTTTATTAACCTTCGATCCAAATCCAGGATTTACCATTGACCCAACACCTATTTCGTATTTAATTAAAGAGATAGCAACGGGATTAAGTGACTCGGCTTTAGTAACAGTGGCTTATATCAAAATACCACCAATAGCAAATCCTGATTATGATTTAGATAATACACCAAATAGTATTGTAATTATCAATCTTTTGGCAAATGATAAAGTATCCGATGTAAGTAATGCTAATTCAACTTTAGCGACTATTGATTTTGAACCAACATTACTCGGAAATCAATACTCGCTACTAGTGCCTGGCGAAGGAAATTATGCATATAATCCGCTAAATGGAGAGGTAAGTTTTACTCCAATTCCAGGATTTTATACCAATCCAACCCCTGTTGAATATACTCTTACAGAGTTATTGACTGGTTTAAAAGACACATCAATAATTAACATCACGTATTTATTTAGTCCTAAATTAGAATTAATTAAGACAGCTAATTTATCTGGCAGTGGAGTTGCTGGAGATGTTATTACCTATTCTTTTACAGTTATTAATACTGGAAACGTTCCAATAACTGGTATAACAATTTCAGACTCTATGTTGTCTGCCAGTCCGATAATTGTTACACCTACTGGTTTATCACCACTTGCGTCGGGAGTTGCAAGCGCAACTTATACTATTAAGGCTTCTGACATAGCTTTGGGAGAAGTTTCAAATTCCGCAACTGTTAGTGGTTTAAGTTCTCAAGGAAATATTATTAATGATATTTCAGATAACGGAGATCTATCTCAGCCAGGAAAATCAAAGCCAACTGTACTTAAATTTAATAGTCCTCCAATTGTTGACCTAAATCTCATAAAATCAATTGTAGGAAATTGTCAACGACAAGTAAGAGATACGGTAACATTTGTAATAGCGATAACCAGAGAAGATACTAGTTCACTTCCTGTAGATTTTACAGTAAAAGATAGCTTAGGTGCAAATTGGCAATTTGTATCAGCAACACCATCAGAAGGTAGTTTTAATTCAGTTTCTGGATTATGGTCAGGGATTAGTATTTTAAAATCAGACACAGCAAGACTAATAGTAAAAGCATTAATTCTAACTAATTCCGGTGGATTAATGTGTAATGAAGCTTGGATTGAAAGCTCAAGTATTAGCGATGCTGACTCCAATCCGGGAGATCAGGCTCCAGCGGAAGATGATTTCTCCAAAGCTTGCATATCTGTCCCAATAAACCTATGTTCTCAAAGAAATGAAACGGTTACATTAAATGCTGAACCTGGACACATCTCTTATCAATGGTTAAAAGATGGAGTAACTATTCAAGGGGCAACTTCTGAAACATATCTGGCTACACAATCAGGAACATATACCTATTTATTGGATGGAATTGGATGCTCAATTGGAGCTTGTTGTTCGATAGTTATTCAGAGCGAGTGTGAGTGTGCGCCTCAAATCTGTATTCCCCTTAAATTTTCAAAAATAAAATAAAGGATTAATGTAAAATATTTCAAGCTCATTCATTAATTGAATGGGCTTTTTCTGTTTGAAATTTAAAGTATAGAATTCAAAATATATTTACTAAAAATTATATTTAAGTTACTGTCATCCGATTAAATTATGAAAAAAAACTTTTAGATATTAAGTTACTGATAATCAATAATCCCGCAGGGATTCAATATTGATAACAAAAGATACCCCCTTCAAGTCAAAAGCTCCGTAAGGGCTTAATATTTAGGTAATTGTACTAATGAGATTTTATCTAGTCGTTTGACAGTATATTTAAGTGGTTAACTATTTTTTTGTAAAGTTATTTCTTAAATAGGTTAAATGGAAAAATTAAATTTCATGAGTAGAAAAAAAAGTAATGATGTTTTCTTTGAAATTAAATTCATGCCAAATTTCAATTTTAAAAAACAGTGTGATTTTTTTTAATTGAAAAATAAAATTAAAAAAATTAAAAATTTCTTTTAATGTGTTTATATTAAGTGGTTTATAAATTATATTTTATTTTTCTTATTTATTTTATAAATAAAAATTTCTTAGAATTTATACATCATTTTTTAAGAATTAAAAAATTCCCGCTTGGCATTTTTTTTGATGAATTTAGTAAAAATTAAGATAAATGCACAGATCCAACGTATTTGTTCCTGCTGAATATATAGAAAAAGTTTTGGAAATTAGTAAAGGAGTATTTAATGAAAAGGAAGAAATTGGTTTTTTAAAAGACTGCCTATATTATTTAAAAGAAGGTCAAACTGCTGATGAGGCCATTGAAATGGCAATGGTAGATTATTTAATAGATATGTAGCCAATTATTTTTTTGTTTCAACTTAACAAATTTTTTCTTCTCAAAATTGATTCTAGGAGTTTTTGATCATGCTCAGTATTAAATACTTCATTTTTAAAATGAAGAAACTGTCCTCTTCCTATATGTAAAAAATACCCTGATGAATCTTTTTCTGCAGAAATAATAGAATCCCATTTTACAATGCCTCCTTCTTTCTGATTTATTTTGACCATTATTTGGCGGCTGTCAATTTCATAAGAAAATTTTTCAAACATTTGTTTGTTTTGGTCCAACTGTGTAGCGGCGTAAAATTGGACATACCAAAATAAAACAAACAATCCTCCACCTATTATCGCAGTAATTAATATCCACCAGTTTTTATAGACACCTGAAAAATGAAGAGCTACACCTAAAATAGCTATTGCAAGCGGAATAAACAACCATTTCCAACTACTTTTCATTTGGTTTGCAAAAGCTTTTTTAATGTAGACTTTTTTATCTAGAGCAAACTTTTTGGTTTTTACAATCATGAACTTTAAAATTTTGAGATGCAAAAGTAACAAAAAAAGGCTCAGATGTTATCTGAACCTTATTAAAAATATAAAATATGGTATAATTATCCCTTTTTTAATTGAATCGTGCTGATTAAGAATTTATCGTTATTGTTTTTTTTAATGAGCATATAAACAAAAAAATCACTGGTTTTACTTTTATAATTTCCAATGCAATACTTAAGTGTTGAACTACTATTTCCTTGGTAGACATAGTTAAATGATAGTGGTGGGTTTTTCTTGAAAAAAGAATTTAAGATGCTTTTGGCACTATTTGAAGGTAATTTTTGAAATTCTATTTTATCCCCATCAATAATTAATTCAATCTCTTTATTAAAGCATGTACTAAGTAAATCTGAATTTCCAACTTTAAAAGATTGACTTATTGTTTTTGATATGTCATTTATTTCTAAATTATCATTTTCTGTTTTTTTAAATGTACTACTTCCTAAAGTTAGAATTAGAAAGAAGCAAACAAATTGTTTCATGATGCTTTTGTGTTAGTTTTGTTTTATATTTGTTCTCTATAAGCTGACAATATTTCAAGAGCAGAAATGATGCCAACCCAACACTGTTCCAATTAATAAATTATTTTTAAAATGAGTCAATTGGTTAAAACAAAACTTTTAGAAGAAAATAAAACCGACCAAATAATTAAGCGTATTGCTTATCAAATTTTTGAAAATAATTTTGAAGAAGAAGAAATAATTTTAGCTGGCGTAAAAGACCAAGGATACATTTTTGCTGAAAAATTGGCTAAATATCTAGATGAAATTTCCAGTTTGAATATTATTTTGGCTAAACTTTCTTTTGATAAAGATGCAATAATTCAACCCGATATTTTAATAGAAAGCAAAATAAATACTTTTAAAAATAAAGTAGTTATACTGATTGATGATGTATTAAATACTGGAAGAACCTTGGCATATTGCTTTCATCCTTTTTTAAGCATTCCACTTAAAAAGCTGCAAGTTGCAGTTTTGGTGGATAGAAATCACCCTAAATTTCCAATTTTAGCAGATTATGTAGGCTATTCTTTATCTACTACTATTTCAGAACATGTTGAGGTGGTTTTAACAAATGAAAAAGAAAAGGGAGTATTTTTGTATTAATCGAGTTTTATATGTTTTAAAATACCACTAGTAATTTTTTATTTAAAATATTAACATTAAAAAGTTATTCCATATTAAATTACCTCATTATATTTACAAAAATTCATAAGCCTGCAGTGGACCAAATAATTTCTTTTTTTAATTACATCATGAACTCAAGGGAGATAATCCAAACCGGCGGATTGTTGGCTATTATCCTTATTGTTTATATAGAGAACGGTCTTTTCTTTGGTTTTTTTCTGCCAGGAGATTATTTGCTTTTTCTATCTGGTGTTTTTTGTTCAACTAAATTACTTGAAGTAAACATTATTTATCTTTTAGTGTCAATTTTAGCAGCAGCAGTTTTGGGCTCCTATACAGGCTATATTTCAGGTAGATTTTTTGGTGATAAAATTGAAAATAGAAAGGATTCACTGTTTTTTAAACAAAAATATATTTCTAAAACAAGAAAATATTTCGAAAAATATGGATTTAGAACCCTGATTATTGCAAGGTTTTTACCAATTGTTAGAACTTTTGCACCAATATTAGCAGGTTTGGTTAAAATGAAATTTTTGCAATTCACCCTCTATAATTTTATAGGTGGAATGGTTTGGGTATTTACTTTGGTAGGAAGCGGATATTATTTAGGAATAAAATTTCCTTGGCTCATCGATTATGTACATTATATTATTATCTTTTTCCTAGCGATTACTACTTTTACTGTAATAAAAGGTTATTTTAATGCCAAAAAAGAATTAGAACTTCCTGAAGAGAATTAGTCTTTTACTTTAAAATCTCCCCTTGAAAAATACTTTTCTATAAAGCAGTACATTAATATAAAGAAGTACCGGCTCCCCATTTCTTTTATTTTCAGTTTGGATTCTCCATACTTTCTGTTAGTCCAAGAATTTGGCACAACTTCAAATGTAAAACCTCTAATAATTGCTTTTAAAGGAAGTTCTATAGTTAAGTTAAAATGAGGAGATAAAATCGGTTGAATTCCTTTGATTACCTCTTTTTTATAAAGTTTAAATGCATTAGTTGTATCGTTATATTTTATATTCATTACGAATCGTATAATTCTATTTGCAATTCGATTTATGATTTTTTTAACTATTGGATAGTCAATCACCTTTCCGCCTTCGTTCCACCTACTCCCAAAAACGCAATCTACATTTTTGAGAATCATAGTATTATAATAATTGATTAAATCTGAAGGAGAATCTGAAAGATCAGCCATCATAATCGCAACACAGTCCCCCGAAAATCGCTCAAGTCCAAATCTAATTGCATAACCAAAACCATTAGGGCCAGTATTAGTAACAAATTTCAAAGTTGAATACTTTATGGAAAGCTCTTCTAGTTTATGTTTTGTGTTATCTTTAGAATTGTCATTAACTACCAAAATTTCATATTCAATAGTTGTTTTTGATAATGCTAATACTAAGGTTTCAACAGTTTCTGAAATAGATTCTTCTTCATTATAAGCAGGCATTATAATACTTAACTTCATATTTCAACTTAATAATTTTTTGACACTATTTTCATTTTCTCTTAACCATTTAAAAACATCACCTAAAATTTCCTCGGTTCCAATTTTAGGCTTCCATCCAGAAAGACTTGTAATTTTTGTATTGTCTGTAATATAAATTGGGATATCTGCTGACCGATTCTCTATTACTTTTCTTATTTGAATTTTGTTTCCTGTTATTTTTTCACAATATGTGGTAAGCTCTTGTAATGAAACACTTATCTCATTGCTGCCTCCAATATTAAAAATTTCTCCCGAAAAAGTGTCAATATCTTGGATTTGCAAAATAATTAAATCAAAAAGGTCATTAATATGTAGTATATCTCGAACCTGTTTCCCTTCTCCTCCAAAACCAATATAGCTTAAATCATTTTTCCAATAATGTTTAGCAAGCCACAACACAATAACCCCTTGATCAATTTTACCCATTTGCCATGGACCTGTTAGAACACCACAACGATTGATAACCGCCTTTAAATCATAAAACTCAACGTATTCTTGGATTAATAGCTCAGATGCGAGTTTACTTGTACCATAAAAGGAACGAGCTCCATTTAACGGAAAATCTTCTGAAATTCCTTTAGTTGAAATCCCATCAAAACTTTGATTTTCAGTAATCAATAATCTAGTTTCTGCCTCTTCAAAATTGATTTTATTAAGGTTTTTAATTGGATATACTCTACTTGTAGAGAGAAAAATAAATTTTGCTTTGTTTTTTAAAGCAAAATTTAAGCAATTTATTGTACCTATTAAATTCGAATTTAAAACATAGTCTGGTGTTGAATTAATTCCAGCTAGTACCGATGGCTCTGCTGCGGCCTCTATTAAAATATCAATAACACCTATGTCATTAAAATCTTCTTTGTTTCTTATATCTCCATGAACAAATTCAATTTCATAATCTTTTAATCGACTAATATTTAATTCAGAACCTCTTCTTTTTAGATTGTCCATTACGACAATCTGTATTTTCGGAAAATTGGTTTTTATTTTAATAGCCAGATTAGATCCAACAAAACCACAACCTCCCGTAATCAAAATTTTACCCTGCATATTCTCCCTAATTAAATTATCCTTTCCATTTTTTAAGTTCTACTTTTGTCCCATCAAAGGTGGCAAAAGTATCAAATTTTATCCAATCCCCTAAATTAATATAACGGCTATTTTCATTTATTGCTTCATCAAATTTATAGTGTCTGTGTCCAAAAATATAGAAATCGAAATGTTCAATTTTTTCTAAAAATTTACAATGTTGATACAAAATTTCCTGATCTAATGATTTAAAAACATACACGTCTTGAATTTTGTCATGTTTGGACCAAGATTGTTTTGCCCAAAGGAGCCCAATCTTTAATCCTAGATTTGGATGCAAAAGACGGCCAAACAAAAACCTGCATATTTTGTTTTCAAAAATTCTTTTTAAAAATTTATAGCCATAATCTCCAGGACCTAACCCATCTCCATGTCCAACGTAAATTTTTTTGCCGTTAATACTATACTTTTGAGGATTCCTGTAAATATTTGCTCCAAACTCCTTAGAAAAGAAGTCATCCATCCACATATCATGATTTCCGGTAAATATTTCAATTTCAATTCCTAAATCACTTAATTCTGCAATTTTGCCTAGAAATCGGCTAAATCCTTTGGGAATACTGTGTTTATATTCATACCAAAAATCAAATAAATCTCCAACTAAAAATAATATTTGAGCATCGCTTTTAATGGAATCTAACCAATCACATATTTTTTTTTCTCTAATCAAACTTGCAGCATGATTTGGAGCCCCAAGATGAAAATCAGAAGCAAAGAATATTTTCTTGTTAGATAATAAGGAGATTTCTTTCAAAATGTTTAAAATTTGCATCAAAATTAGTATTGAATTTAAATAAATCATGGATTTATAGATTTTTTAATCTTTTTTTTTCTTTTACTCATACTTTTTTTTCAAACATTATTGATTTACGTTATCTTTACACTTTCACATTTTTAATCGTTATTTTATATGCCAACACCAAATAGAGTTTTAATTGCAGAGGATAGTTCAGTTATCCAAAATTTGGTAAAAAAAATTCTTGAATTTCAGAATTTTGAAATTACAGCCGTAAAAAATGGAGAGCAAGTAATTCAATTGCTTCAAAAAGAAGATTTTGATATTATTTTGTTGGATATTAACATGCCAATTATGGACGGAATGGAATGTGTGAAGGCTATAAGGGGCTTAGATGCTTCTAAATCCAAAATTCCTGTAGTGGCTATTACTGGCAACGCAAGAAACTACACCGAAGTAGAATTTAAAGAGGCAGGCTTTAATGATGTTTTAATGAAGCCTTTAAATTTTGATAAATTAGTGCTCGTTGTTAAACGATTGACTGATCAGTAAATTAAGTTTCGCCAATGAAAATCACATTTTTAGGTACTGGAACTTCTTCGGGGGTGCCTGTGCTGACTTGTAAGTGTGAAGTTTGCCAATCCCTAGATTTTCGTGACAAA
>JANNWE010000568.1:0-8055 GCA_031414675.1 Cytophagaceae bacterium | reverse complement strand
AACATCAAATCCACCATTTCCAGTTTGTGTAAATTCGCTTAAAAAAACATAAACGGTGTCCTTTTCTTGATAGCCGTTACCGCCCCAAAGCCAAACTTTACTATCGTTTGAATTTTTATAAAATGATTTCGGAGAAAGCGTTCCCAAAAGCAAGGTTTGATTTTGAGGGTTTTGATTATCAATAGTTAGCGCAGAATTTCTAACTTGAAAAAGACAAGGTACAGTTTTAGTAGAAACATCATAATTGTCGATATAGGAGTCACCAAACGACCAGAGGCTTTTGCCATTGTCGAGGGCAATTGACCATGCCCCATCTGCTGCAATCCAACCCGTATTTCTTTTAAAAATATTTGAAAAAACCTCATCTTTATAAGCCTTTATGTCAGGGTCAATTTGAGAAGTTTTATCGGTAGATTTTTTGTTACAATTCCAGAAAGTAAATAGACAGAAGAGATAAATAAGATATTTCATAGGTTCTAGTTTTAAGGCGATTAGCCAATGTAACCTTATAAAAATTGAATATACACAATTTGTCTTTAAAAATAATTTATTAACAATTTTTTGTTAATTTCCCAATTGTTATTTAACCAAAGTACTTGGACAATATTTTAAATCATTTAAATAGTAAAGTATAAATTTAAAGTATAGATAGTAATAAATTCTAAAAATAATTTGTTTTTTAGATTCAAAAAAAATTGAAGATATTGCTTAAAATTATTCTTGCTTATTTTATTGAAGTTTGAATAGTAGGAATTCTTAAAAAACTATGCATATTTTTAGAGATAGGTAGTAAATAGGATAAGGAATTACTTATAGATATTTTGTTAAGTATGGGAAGTAAGCATAAAATAAGCTGGAAAACTGCCACAATGTTAGTGATATCTAATATGATTGGAACTGGTGTATTTACAAGCTTAGGTTATCAGTTATTAGAGGTTCAAAATGTCTGGAGCATAGTTCTACTTTGGGTAATTGGAGGAGCATTAGCTTTAATTGGTGCTTTTACTTTTGCTGAGTTGGGAACACATTATAATAAATCTGGCGGAGATTATATTTTTGTTTCAGAAGGATTTAGCCCATTTTGGGGATATCTTTCTGCATGGACCTCTCTTATCGTGGGTTTTTCTGCACCTGTTTCTATTGCTGGTTTGGCAATGGAAGCGTATTTGTCGCCATTCCAAATTCCACATTTAAGATTTTACATCGTTTTTATTATTATTCTTATTACTTATTTCCATACAATTTCTCTCAAACATAGTAGTGTGTTTCAGATGGGTACAACTTTTTTAAAAGTGCTATTTCTGTTGTTATTGATGGCTCTGGGTATAGTTTTTATACCTGTAGACAGTAATGCTATCAACTTCGAAACTCCTATCCTAGGAGAAGTATTCAAGCCTGGGTTTGCGGTTTCCCTGTTATATGTTACCTACGCTTACACAGGATGGAATGCTGCAGCCTACATAGTGGGGGAAATTAGAAATCCAAGAAAAGATCTTCCAAGATCCTTAATTCTAGGTACTATTTTCGTGATAGTGGTGTATGTTTTTTTACAAATTGTATTTTTAAAATTCGCAACATTTTCACAATTAAAAGGGCAAGCCGAGGTGGCCATCGTATCTTTTCAAAATATTTTGGGTAACAAAGCAGTGTCTTGGATTAGTGCTGGAATAGGGTTGCAACTTTTGGCAACTATGAGTTCCTATATTTGGATTGGGCCTCGGGTAATTCATGCCATGTCTCAACATTTTAGTTTATGGAAAGGATTGCGTCCTACTAATGCTAACGGAATACCCACCAGAGCTATTTGGCTACAATGCGTGATTATTTTAGTATTAATGCTTTCTGGCACATTGCAACAAGTATTGCTATATACTTCCTTTCTTTTGCAATTAATGGGTACATTGTCTGTAGCAAGTTTCCTTAAAATAAAGAGAAACACGGATGGTTTTAAAAGCCCATTTAGTCCATACATTCAATATGTTTATGTTGCTTTCAGTATATCAGTTCTTCTTTTCATAGTGTATGACAAACCATTTGAAAGTTGTATAGGACTTGGTATTTTGGTAATTGGTGCCTTTACCTATTTATTTTCAACTAGAGAGTATACAAATTAGTTGATTAAACCCATATTTGATAGTCCTTAGCAGAAAAATGACTATTGTCGATTGTAAATTTGAATGATTTTATTCGAAAGTATTCCACGTCAATTTTTTCAAAAGTATTTCAATTTAATAACTTGTCATCCGGATTACCATATTGTATTTTGCATTTAGTATGTTATTTTTGGATTTTAAAATAAGAAGTATGAAAAAGATTTACCTAAGTGATAGTGGGCCTAAAGTATCTAAAGCTATTTATAGTTTTTGGCGGTGGGAAAATGAAAGTGGACTTAGTAACGAAATAGCAAAAAAAGTTATCGAACATTGTGTAAATCTGGGAATTAATACCTTTGATTTAGGGAATCATGAAACAAGCTCAAATTCTCAAAAGATATTTTTCAATGAAATAAACAAATTAGGGTTATTGCGAGAAGACGTGGTGCTTTTTGCAAGATTTGGGCATCAAAGAAAAGGAGGGATTTCTTTTTTTAATAATTCCAGAAGTTTTTTGTTGGAAAGTTTAGATGAGTTTTTGCAATCTCAAAAATTAGATTATATCGATATTTTTCTTTTAGAAGGGCTTGATTATATCACAGATTTAGAAGAAATAGCTAGCACGCTAGAATATATAGTTCATACTGGAAAAGCCAAGCATATAGGGATTGCTAATATCAATAATAGTCAACATAGGTTACTGTCTAAATTTTTACATATCCCTATTGTAACAAGCCACATTGAACTTAATCTATTAAAACCAGATGCAATATTTGATGGCCGGCTTGATTTTATAAAAGAGATGTACAGTAAGCCATTAGTTTGGGCACCATTAGCAGGCGGGGAAATATTAAGTGGGGGATCAGAACAAGCAATAAAAATTCGAAAAATACTAAATGAAATTGCTCAAAAGCAGAACGTAAATATCGAGCAATTGGCAGTGGCTTGGTTAATACAATTAGGTGCTTTACCCATAATTGGGTCTTTAAATTTAGAAAGAATTAAAAATGCTGCAGATGCTACTGACATTCATTTAAATCACGAAGATTGGTATAAAGTTTTTTCAATCATTCATTAAAAAATAGACAGAAAACAGATCATCCTTTAAAGTTTAATCTGTAAATGAAAATTTTAAATCTCAGTTTTAAATGAAATAAATATTTTTAAATTCTTAAGAATATTTAGACAATAAGATGGAACATTTTTAAGAAATTATCTTTTTTTTATAAATTATTGCAGTAAAGTAAGAAAATTAAAATATTTTTTAAGAAAATTTTAAGAAAAATTGGAGCAAAACTTAAGATTAACTTAAATTTGTATTGTCTTTAAAAAACAATAAACAATAAAAAAATGAAAAAAGTATTTGGATTCCTTTTCGTTGCTAGTATGGTAGTTTTCGCTTCATGTACTTCTGCTAAAGAAACTGAGGCTGTTGAAGAAACTGCTGCTGTTGTAGATTCAGCTGCTACTGCTATGGTAGATTCAGCTGCTGTTGTAGTTGATTCAGCTGCTGCTGCAAAATAATTTACGCAACAACGTAATAAATGAAGCCTTATCATTATGATGAGGCTTTTTTTTTGATTTATATTTACAATATGATTGATAGAAAAGTTGCTCCCGAATTCAATTCTTTAATTGAAATATCACTTCCTCCTTTAAATAGTTTTAAATTACAAAATGGCCAAACTGTTTATTTTATATCCAATAGCAACCTTGAAGTGTTTAGATTAGAGATTGTTTTTAGGGCTGGTTCTTATTTTGGAAATAAATATGGAGCATCTTACTTTACTTCAAAAATGCTTTTGGGTGGCACAAGCTCTAAAGCTTCAGCAGAGTTAATTGAGAGTTTTGATAAATTTGGTGGTTTTTTGGAGATAAGTCAGAATTTTGAACGCCTTCAAGTAGTTTTGCATGGATTAAATCGATATTTCGAAAATTATTTGCCTCACTTAATAGATTTGATTTATAATTCTATTTTTCCAAAGGAGGAATTGGATATTCAGAAAAATATAAGCAATCAGTCGTTTTTGGTAAATAACGAAAAAGCATCCTTTGAAGCTAGTTCAATCTTTAAAAAAAATCTTTATGGCGAGCATCATTTTTTGGGTAAAACTTTAAATTCAAATGAAATAGATGTTATAGAGAATTCTGATATTATTGATTTCTATACGAAGCAAATTGCCCATTCAGAATTTGACATTTTCCTTAGTGGAAACGTATCAGACAAAGAGTTGGCAATACTGGATTCCTATTTTAGTCAAAATGAAAATTTAAAAAAGGGTAGTAAATCTATAGTTTTGCCGGAAATTATGCCAACTTTCAATGTTTCAGTTAGCAAACTTGAAAGTTTACAAACTTCTATTAGAATGGGGAAAAGGCTTATTAATCGTAAGCACCCAGATTTCTATAAGTTTATAGTTTTCAATACGCTTTTCGGAGGATACTTTGGAAGCCGTTTAATGACAAATATTAGAGAAGAAAAGGGATATACGTATGGTATTTCTTCTTCATTAGTCCCATTAGCTTCCGATGGATATTTTGTGATTGGCTCTGATGTGAAAAAGGAATTTGCACAGAACACTATAGATGAAATTTTTAAAGAGATAGAAATTCTAAAAACACAAAAAGTGGAAGAAGAGGAGCTTTCTTTAGTAAAGAGTTATATGACAGGTTCTATTTTAGGGAGCACAAATACCGTTTTTGATATTATCGATAAACATAAATCTGTGTATTATGAGCAGCTAAATCCTAATTTTTATAATGAATTACTGCCCAATATTATGTCAATTTCTGCTCATGATATTCAATACATTGCAAATACCTATATGAGTGACTTAAGTATTGTTTGTGTTGGGTGATAATCTTTTATGAAATGGTTTTTTTGAAAATTTATTTTTTGGATAGATGCGTTCTAATTTATTTTCAACAAGTTCTACTCCTGTTCTATTTTCAATTTCTATTTGATCAGCCGCTAGAGCTTCAATTCGTTTAAATTTTCTTCTGTCTGTTTCATTTATTAAAGCTACTGAAGTGCCAAATTTATCTCCCCTGGCTGTTCTTCCTATTCGATGTATATAATCATCTGGATTTGCGGGAATATCATAATTAACTACTAAATCTATTCCATCGATGTCTATCCCTCTTGACAAAATATCAGTACCCACCAAAGCCCTTATTTTTCGATTTTTGAAACTATTAATTATATTTCCTCTTTCTATTTGCGTTAAGTCTGAATGAAAGGCTTTGGCATCTAATTTCGCATCAATAAGCTTTCGTTCTAATTTTTTTGCTCCTTCTTTGGTACCTACAAATATGATGATACTTTCGAAAGATTCAGCTTTTAAAATTTCTATTAATGTGTTTGCTTTTTGTATTTCATTTACAAATATTGCTTTTTGTTTTATTCCATCTGCAGGTTTTGATATAGCAATGCTTACGCTTTCAGGGTTAAGCATTATTTTATTTGCAAGTTTTCTTATGTTGGGAGGCATGGTTGCAGAAAACAAAATAGTTTGGCGTTCTTTGGGTAAATGACTTATTATTCTCAATATATCATCATAAAAACCCATATCTAGCATTCTATCCGCTTCGTCTAAAATAAGATGTTTTAAATTTTTAAAGTTTATTTTTCCAGAATTTAATAAAGCAATTAGTCTGCCAGGGGTGGCTATCACTATTTCTGCACCTTGTTCTAATGCTCTTTTTTGATTTACAAAGGCTTCTCCGTCTCCTCCTCCATACACAGGAATGGAGCTGATTCCCAAAAAATACGAGAATCCTTCTATTTGTTGGTCTATTTGCATGGCCAGCTCACGAGTGGGTGCCAGAATAAGTGTGTTTAATTGATTGTTGGCTGTTGTTGCAATTTTATGCAGAACGGGTAATACAAAAGCGGCTGTTTTACCTGTGCCAGTTTGAGCACAAGCTATTAAATCTTTATTTTTTAGAATAATTGGAATAGCTTTTTCTTGAATTGGGGTTGGTTTATCAAAACCCATTGCAGTGAGGCCTTCCATTAGGGACTCAGTAAATTCGAAGGTATTAAATTGCAAAACGTATTTTATTAAATTACTTTAAATTTAACAAAAATAAGCTAAATATTTCTCTAATTGAAAATTATTAATTTTCAGACCATTGGTTTCACTATATTTGAGCTATTATTTTTTAATGATTTTAATGAAAATATGCCAAGGATATTAGCCATTGATTACGGATTAAAGCGAACTGGATTGGCCGTTACAGATCCATTAAAAATAATAGCCACGGCCTTAGAAACTGTGGAGACAAAGGTACTTTTAGATTTTTTAAAAAAATACGTGTTACTGGAAGATGTGGAATGTTTTGTATTAGGTTTGCCAGTTGGTTTAGATTCCAAAGATACAGATAGCACGAGTGCAGTTAAGTTATTTTATAAGATTTTAGAACTTAATTTTCCAAGTATTCCCATTAGATTTGAAGACGAGAGATTCACATCTAAAATGGCTTCTAGGGTTATGATTGAATCAGGAATGAAGAAAAAAGACCGTAGAATTAAAGGAAATGTCGATAAAATTAGTGCAGTAATAATTTTACAATCATTTTTGAGTAAAAGCTTTTAAATATCGTTAACATTTGCATTTAGCGAAAATGCGTTGTCAAATCCATGTTTTGTTCTTAAAATAGATACAATTTTTCCACTTCTTTTTCCTGTTGCACAATAAAATAGCAAAGTTTCTTTTTCATTTAATAATTCAGGTTCATTTTCTATTTCTTCTAAAGGAATATTTTCTCCCCCAATATTATAAATTTCATGTTCGGTTTCTGATCTAACATCTATCAATTTGAAAGCTTTATTTTCTAAAATCCAGTTTTTATACTCTTCTTTCGAAATAGAATAATCAAATGGGCTTTCTGAACTACAAAAGGCTTCATAATCAATTAGTTCGATTATTTTTTTTCGATCTTTAATGGGGGTAATTTTTAATTTTCTAACCTGCATTTCCAATACTTCTACTAATAAGACTTGATTCACCAATGGAGTGCTTAAGCCCGTTATTATTTTTAGTGCCTCGTTGGCTTGTAAACTTCCAATTATGCCGGCTACTGAGCCTAGAATCCCACTTTCAGCACAGTTTGGAGCCATTTCGGGTGGAGGCGGGCTAGGGAACAAGTCGCGATAGGTGGTAGAATTTTTATAATTAAATACTGCAACTTGGCCTTCAAACTGATGAATAGCGGCATAAATAAAAGGCAAATTCAAAATTTCACATGCATCATTTACTAAATAGCGAGTAGGGAAATTATCGGAGCAATCTACCACCAAATCATATTTTTTAAATATCGTCAAGCAATTTTGGGAATTGAGACGATCAGGAAATAATTCTAATTTAATTTCCGGATTCATGGCTCTTAGTTTTTCAGAAGCTTCTGTTATTTTATTTTTTCCCACTTGATGGGTATCAAAAAGTATTTGCCGATGCAAATTAGTAATATTAATGGTGTCAAACTCCACAATACCTATTTGGCCCACACCTGCGGAACCTAAATATAACAAGACTGGACTTCCTAATCCTCCACAACCAATTACTAAAACTTTTGCATTTTTTAATTTTTCCTGTGCTACGGTACCAAATCCAGGAAGAATGATTTGTCGGCTATATTTCTGGAGTTCATCTTTGCTTAAGGGCATTGCGATTTGTTTTATAAAAATTTATGGTATTTTGGTTGTTTCGAACTTTTTATTATGTTTCAGCTTCAAAAAATGAGCTAAATATTCTAAAGAAGCTCTAAAAATAGCAGTCTAAATTTAATTAGTTTTCATTTGAGTTTTTAAAATGATTGTTTTGGGTTCTGGTTTATCTTTCTTATTTTCTAGATTATCAAGTAAAATTTTTGCAGACTGAACTCCAATTTCAAAAGCAGGTTGCACTACAGTAAAAAGGGGGGGATTAAAAAGGTGAGCCACTGCCAAATTAGTAAATCC
>JANNWE010000567.1:0-14151 GCA_031414675.1 Cytophagaceae bacterium | reverse complement strand
GTCAAAAGGAAATTTTGAAGATCCCTAGAGCTTCGGCAAATAAATGATATTTAACAAATTTAAAAGATTAGAAAGGTCCGAAAGTTTTTAATTTTGATTTTTGTAATGAAAATTGTTATTCTTTTTAAAAATAAATTAGAACGTAAAAAGAATTATGATTGTAGTAAACATAGACAGATATCATAGGAAAGTAGGTTAATAGGAAATGCCTGTTTGCAAAATATTTAAGGGTTATACTTTGGTTTTTTAATAAGCTATTTAATTAATGGATCTAAATTATCTCACATTAGAGAGCAAAATTATGAAGTAATGGATTCAAATATTTTGCCTTTTCACCTTTTTAGACTTAAAAATGTTTTCAAAAAAAAGTAAACTATATCTAATATTTTTCAAAGTGGTTAATAAAATTTTAAGTTTTGTATTTATTTGTTTTATTTTTTCTTGCGAAAACAAGAAAGATGATTTTGAGAAGAAGTATTTTGATTTAGAAGGATTTTTACAAAAACAAATTTTGCTAATTGACCATTCAGGGGTAAAAAAAATATGGGTGCTAGATTCAGCATATGAAATCAAAAATTTAAAAAATTTAAAATGGGATAAAGAATTTGCATTGTTTATTCAATCTGATATTAACAAAAAGGCTTATTTGCAAAGTTATTCAATTGTAACAACGGAGAATTCTATCGCTTATAATTTAAAGACTAATGAGGATTTACCTGTAAAGAAAATGAAAGTTGTCTTTAATGAAATGAAAGAAGTTATTGGAATTGAAATTTTACGAAGAGTTGATAATTACCTATATAGCTCAAATCTTTCCCTGAATTTAACTACTAGTAAGGGGAAAATAGATACTTATTCAATGGAAAATAACCAAAAAATAATTTTTGGTAAGATGAAACATAGTATTGTGAAAGTCGAAGTATTATAATTTTTAATAGGTATTTTGAAAAGCAATTTTTCTGAATAATAGAAGCATTAATAATTTATAAGGAAATTCAGAATTACTGTTGTCCAATTATATTAAGAAAAAAGAACTTTTAGATATTAAGTGGCTGAAAATCAATAATCCTGTATGGGAAAATCCGAACAGATTAATATTGGTAACAAAAGTACCCCCTCGAATCAAAAACCCTTTAAGGGCTTAATATTTAGGTGATTATGCTAATGACATTTTATTTAGTCGGACGCCAGTAATTAAGAATTAAAAATAAATCCTTTTTCTTCCAACTGTTTAAGAGAAACATCCCAAAGTTGCTGTTGAACTTCAATGTCCTGGCTATCTAATGATGAATAACTAATCACTGATTTTTTATAGTATCCGCCATTATTTAGTTTCTTAATATCTTGAGTCGCTAAATAAACACTGGTTTCTGCTCCTTTTTCTGCAGAAATTAAGAAAGGCATTTTATTGAAATATCTTAAAAAACTTTTGTTGTTCGCCCCAAATTCAGTTTTTACCACGCCTGGATGCAAAGCAAATGAATATAAACCCATGCTAGAAAACCGGTTGGTCAATCCTTTTGAAAAAAGAATATTCATTAATTTAGTAGTCCCATATTGTTTCCAGGCACCAAATTTTACTTCACAATTTAAATTGTCAAAATTTATTGAACCTATCCTATGAGCTTCAGATGAAATATTAATTACTCTTGGGTCATCAGATTTTAGTAAATTTTCTATAATCAAATTTGTTAACAAAAAATGAGATAGATAGTTTACTTGATAAGCCCACTCAAAACCATCTTCGGTTATTACTTTTTTAGAAAACACACCCCCTGCATTATTAATTAATACATCGATAACTGGATATTTTAATTTTATTTCGTTTGCAGCAGATGCAATACTTTTTAAGGAGGATAAATCACCTTCAATTATATCAATTCTTGCATCAACAAAATTTTTTGTTATCGTTTCGATTACACTTTTGGCTTTAGCACGGTTCCTTACTAACAAAATAATATGAGAGCCAAATGAAGCAAGTTTTTCTATTGTTGCTTTACCTACTCCAGAAGTTCCACCAGTAATCAGTATTGTTTTAGTTTTCACAAATAAATAATCAATATTTAATTTTTAGTCGTAGAAAGAAATTTGCTAAATCCCAATCAAATTATCACTTTTTAAAAAGAGTCTTTATTGTCAAACTATTTATTTTTATTTTTAATTCAAGAAAATTAAAAATTATCATCTAGTCCAAAGATTCTTTTGTTAGTTTTCCATTTTCCTCTCGTAAAATCAGGAATTTCAACAGGCGAACTTCCTCTTGCTATCGACATTTCAGATAAAGGACTAATAGCACTCCAGGCAGCGGCATCATAAACATCAATTGGAGGTGCAACTTTGTTTTTTATTGCTTCAATGAATGCTCTAATTACAAAAAAATCTATTCCTCCATGCCCTGCATTTTCGGCTGTTTGAGCATGTTTGTTCCATAAAGGATGCTTGTACTGTTCTTGATAACTAGCGAAAGGCTCCCAGGCATGCGCTTTTGGACTTTTGTTTTGCAAATAAATAGACTTATTGTCATCCATCCAGATTCCTTCTGTGCCTTGAGCTCTAAAACCCAATGAATATGGACGAGGTGAATTAGTATCGTGAATAATCACTATATTTTCCCCATTTTCACATTGAATATTGGTGGTAACCACGTCACCTAATTTAAAATTCACTTTAGCATTTGGATGATCGGCACCTCCTTTGTCTACAATATGTTTGTGCAAGCCTTTAGCTTTAGTAGCCATAGAAGTTAAAAAATTGAACTTATTTCCTCGGTTTATATCAAACCAATGAGCAACGGGTCCAAGTCCATGCGTTGGGTAAACATCCCCATTTCTATCTACTGAATGTTGTGTTCTCCATTTAGCCTCAGATAATGCCTTTTCACCAAATTCTACTCCACCCCCATAGAATTTTTTTCCATCGTTAAATTTCACTTCCCTAAGGTCATGTTGGTATCCACAGTGTCCATAAAGCATTTCGCCAAACATGCCTTTTCTAACCATGTTTAAGACCGTCATTACATCTTTTCGATAGCAAACATTTTCCAAAATCATGCAATGTGACCCCGTTTTTTCATAAGTATCCACTAAATCCCATGATTCTTGAAGCGTTACAGTTGCTGATACTTCCACTGCAGTATATTTTCCAGCTTTCATTGACTCAATACTCATAGGAACATGCCACTCCCAAGGTGTGGCTATAATTACGCCATCAATATCTTCTCTTTTAAGCATATTGATAAAATCCATATCATTTTTTCCGTAAACAGCGGGTTCTTTTCTTTCAAATTTTTTGGTAATTTCCAAAGTTCTTTTTATTGCGTCAGGATCTATATCGCAAATAGCTGTAATTTCTACATCATTTCTATATAATGCTTGTTCCACATGATTTCTTCCTCTTAATCCCACTCCAATAAAAGCCAATCGTACTTTTTTGTCTTCTTTAGCTCCTTTAGCAGCAATAAATGGAATTGAACTAGTGGCTAAACTAGTAGCTAGAAAATTTCGTCGATTCATAAATTCTATTTTTTAAATTTTTTTACTAATATAATATTTAAATATTTATGAACAATATAATTCTAATATTCGTTAGGTATTTATTAAAATCTCCCATAGAGTTTTTGATTGTGTAGTACACATACTTTGTACAAGACTAAAAAACAAAATTTTGAAAAGACTTTCAGTTTACAGAAAAGAACACTTTAATGCTGCCCACAGATTATTTAATCCCACATGGTCTGATGAGCAAAATGACAAGATTTTTGGAAAATGCAATAATCCCAATTTTCACGGGCATAATTACGACTTAATTGTAAAACTTACAGGCGAAATACAGCCTGATACTGGTTATGTTTTTGATTTAAAAATATTAAGTGATATTTTGAAAAGAGATGTATTAGATATTTTTGATCATAAAAACTTAAATTTAGATGTGGATTTTTTTAAAAATTTAAATCCAACTGCTGAAAATATTGCGGTTGTAATTTATGATATATTAAGACCACAAATTGATAAAAAATTAGAATTAAAAATTAAATTATTTGAAACTGAAAGAAATTATGTTGAATACCCAGCTTAAAGATCAAAGTATAGGAGATGATCATATCTTAACAAATATCGCAACTCCCCTAAGGCCGGATGCTTTTGATATGGATGATGACACGAAAATAAAAATTATTCAAAGTCATTTTGCGGATATCATGCATACCCTGGGTTTAGACCTTACAGATGAAAGTTTGAAAGGCACACCAGGAAGAGTTGCTAAAATGTTTGTTAAGGAATTGTTTTCCGGTTTAAATCCAGAAAATATGCCAGCTATGACCTTATTTGAGAATACTTACAAATACGGAGAAATGTTGGTGGAAAGAAATATCAGTTTTTATTCTAATTGTGAGCATCATTTTGTGCCGATAGTTGGAAAAGTCCATATCGCTTATGTTTCTTCTGGTAAGGTAATCGGGCTCTCAAAATTACATAGAATTGTAAATTATTATGCGCGAAGACCACAAGTACAAGAACGCTTAACCATTCAAATTGGCAATGCACTCAAAGTTGCTCTTCAAACTGAAGATGTAGCAGTAATTGTAGATGCCAACCATTTTTGTGTTTCTTCGCGGGGAATAGCCGACCAAACTAGCTCCACAGTTTCTACCTATTTTGGGGGAATTTTTGATAATATTCTTAAACGAGAAGAGTTTTTGCTTTTGGTCAAATTGAAAGAATAAAAGGATACAAAAAATTAAATCGGACGGTATCGAATCCCAAAAAAACCTGATAAAAATTTAATCAGGTTTTTTTTTCTACTCTTTCAAGCAATTTCAAAATATTGATTTTTTTGAGATTAATTAACTTTCTCTACAGTATTATTCAAAAATCGATTCTGCTATGTATCAATAAAAAAAGCGAACTTTTGTTCGCTTTTTGTGACCGTGTAGGGATTCAAACCCCAAACCTTCTCATCCGTAGTGAGACGCTCTATTCAGTTGAGCTACACAGCCAATCCTCTAAGGGAGTGCAAAATTAATAGTTTATGTTAATTTTTCAAAGCTTTTTGCTAATTTTTTAGATTAGTAAGGGTGTCAGGATTTATGCTTTGGTAGTATTCTCTTATTTTCAATATAATAGCTAATCCTACCGCAATTTCAGAAGCAGCCACTAACATAATAAAAATTACGAAAATTTGACCTTGTTCTGGAACTGTATCGTATTTACTAAATACTATGAAGTTAATATTAACTGCATTTAGCATTAATTCGACCCCCATTAACATTAAGATAAGGTTTTTCTTAGTTATTACAATCGTAAAACCAATCGCAAATAAACAGCAAGAAACTAAGATATAAGGAAGAATACTATTCATTTTTTTTTGCAATATAAGTGGCACCAATCAATGCCATTAACAATAATACACCAATTAATTCTAATATAAGAACAGAATCTGTCATTAAATATAATCCTAAGTTTTTTATATGTTGGTCAGGCTTTAAAGCACTGGTTTTGAATGTTACAGAAGTAACCAATAGCACAATGATTAAACTTAAACAAGTAACTAAAATTAAACTGAATGTAGGGTTTTCATTTTCAATAAATAATCTGTGGTGTTTGGAGTTTTTTTTCGCACTTAGCATTATACCAAATATTAGTAAAACTAAAATGCCACCTATGTAAATCATAATTTGAGCCGCTGCTACAAATTCTGATCCCCCAAAAACAAAAATTCCAGCCACACCCAAAAAGCTTATTAATAAACCGAAAGAAGCATATAATACATTATTGGAAAATAATACATACAATGCCCCACTTAATGTAACTAAACAAAAAATGCCAAAAAAAATATTTCCATTTTTCAACTGTTCCAAAATTACTTCCATTTAATCTTTAGGTTTTAGTTTAGGAATAAATTTCTTTGGAGGAGCAATTTCCTCTTCTGTATTTTGATTAGTAAAATTGTTGGAATTATGTTTTTCTTCAATTTCTAAATCTTTTTTTTCTATACCAATAGAACTTTGGGGCTTTAATTTAGGAACAAATATAGGCTTAGTTATTTCCTCTTTTTTTGTTGAATCATTACTTAAAATAGGGTTTTCAGTTTTTATCTCAGAATTGCTAGGTTTTATTAAAGGTTTAAGTTTTGGCTTAAAGGCCACCGGTTTAGATTCAGAAACTTCAAGTGTGATATTTTCAAGATTGCTAGTGGGCTGTTGTTTAGAGACAAAAGTGGAAGTTTCCTTTTTATCTGAATCGCTTTCACTCAAATTTTCAATATTAGTTTGTGTTAAACTCGGTTTAAACTTGGGTACAAATTTAGGTTTGGTTTCTGATTCAGAAATTTCTTGAGGCGGGATAGTTTTATTTTCTTCATTAATTGGCAAAGAGGCCATTTTGGGTTTGAAAATTGGTTTAATCACACCAGATTTTGGACTATTGACTTCTTCTACATCATTTTTTAATTGTTTGCTTGCTTCTTTTTCAGCTAAATATAGTTCATAGAGCTCTCTCTTTTCTTTAGCTTCTTTTTCGCTTAAATTAGCAAACGCAAAATTGAGCTTCGTAATATCCACAACGCTGTAGTCATATTCACTATTCATCGTTAAACACTCTGTAGGACAAACAGTTGTACATAATCCACAAAAGCAACATTTAGCTAAATCAATATTAAATTTGGCTGCATGTAATCTCACTGGCGAGCCATCAGAGGTAGTTCTTATTAATTCGGGAGATTTAATTGCCTCTATTTCAATACAATCCACTGGGCAGATTTTTGCACATTTGTCGCATACAATACAATCATCAATTTCACAATCTAATTGATATCTTCCGATGTCTGGCACACTAATTTTTTGATGAGGATATTCTAAGGTTACATAACCTTCACTAATTTTGAAATAATCATCATCTTGAACATTTAAAGGACCTTTTGTGTTTCTAGCAGCCCATAAATGATGCAGTGTAAGGCTCAGGCCTTTCATTGTGGTTTTTATACCCCTTTTTATATTTGAAAAATAGGTCATTGTGCAAATATAATTGTCTTTTAGATCAAAAATAGTACTTTTGCTATAAAATTAGAGGATAAATACCTTTCAATCAAAAAAATAATGAAGAGCATTTCCATATCTCTTTCTCCAGACATCGCATTAAACGATGAACTCTTGAGAATTCATATCTGCAAATTGTTAGATACGCAAGTCAATGATAAAGTAATTGTTCGTAAACTCAAGCAATCTATTGACGCTAGAAAAAAAGAAATAGTGGTTCATTTAGAGCTTTCAGTATATGTTAATGAAAGTCCGGAAAATGAAGAAAAATTAAAATTTGAATATAAGCATCTTTCAAACGAAAAATCAGTAATAGTAGTTGGATCGGGCCCTGCGGGTCTTTTTGCTGCTCTAAGGTTAATTGAATTGAATGTAAAGCCTATAGTAATAGAAAGAGGAAAAGATGTTAGATCAAGACGAAGAGACATTGCTTCTATTAATAAAGCACATATTGTAAATTCAGATTCTAACTATTGTTTTGGAGAAGGTGGAGCAGGTACGTATAGCGACGGAAAACTTTACACTAGGTCAAAAAAACGAGGAGATATTCGTAGGATTCTGGAGATTTTAGTAGCTCATGGAGCCACAGAGCAAATACTTGTAGACGCTCATCCGCATATAGGAACTAATAAACTTCCAGGGGTAGTAGCGGCACTTCGAGATCAAATTTTGAAAGCAGGAGGGGAAATTCATTTTGAAACTAAAGTTGTAGATTTTTTAATGAAATCAGATGAAATTGTCGGAGTGACAATTCAAAATGGCGAAAATATTTTTGGCGAAGGGGTAATTTTAGCTACAGGGCATTCGGCCAGAGATGTTTTCGAATTGCTTCTAAAAAAAAGAATTCAAATCGAACCTAAGCCTTTTGCAATGGGGATTAGAATTGAACATTCTCAAAGATTTGTAGATCAATGTCAATATCATAATCCTGAAAGGGGACTATTACCACCTGCTGCTTACTCTTTAGTTGCACAAACTTATTTTGGAGGCGTACAGCGAGGAGTATTTAGTTTTTGTATGTGCCCAGGTGGCTTTATAGTGCCTTCTTCTACTAATCAAAATGAATTGGTGGTAAATGGAATGTCTCCATCCAGAAGAGATTCTGTTTTTGCAAATTCTGGGGTCGTAGTGGCTGTAAATGAAATAGATTGGAAAGAATATGCCCATTTTGGCCCATTGGCTGCTTTAGAATATCAAAAACAAGTAGAACAAACAGCATATCAAAAAGTTTGTGAGGCTGAAACTGGCTTACTTAGAAATGGAATTACACAAACTATGCCTGCTCAAAAAATAAATGATTTTATAAAGAATAAGATTTCTGCCTCTTTAAATCCTACATCGTATCAACCTGGACTTATTTCCATGAACTTTCACGAAATATTACCCCAAAATATAAGCAAACCATTGCAAGAAGGAATAAAAATATTTGGTCAGAAAATGAAAAATTATGATAGCAATTATGGCCAAATGATTGGTATTGAAAGCAGAACATCCTCACCTGTGCGAGTTCCAAGGAATAAAGAAACATTCGAACATATTAGCACAAAGCGTTTGTATCCTTGTGGAGAAGGTGCTGGTTATGCTGGGGGAATAGTTTCTGCCGCAATGGATGGCGAGCGCTGTGCAGAAGCTATTGTAAAAAAATATGTGAATTGATTTTTTTATTTTAATGCCATCGAATATTTGATTTTCAAGAAATAATAAAAGATTCAGCATTGAATAAAAAGCTTTTTTGTTTACATAAAAATTCATACCTTTATGAGTATATTTTAATTGTTTATTTTACTTAATAGTGACCTTCCATTCTTTCGTAAATACCCTTGATAAAAAATTAGCTTTGCCTCTTCCTGGTCACGAGTCACACAAGAAGATGATGCATTTGGAGCGATTATTAACCAAGATAGAACCAAATAATTTCACAAAAAAAAGTGCTGTTCTTGTTGTTTTTTATCCCGATAATGATCAAATTCATTTGCCGCTTATTCTGAGACCAGCCTACGATGGTAAGCACGGTGGCCAAATGGCTTTACCAGGTGGGAAAATGGAATTAGTGGATGAAAACTTAACTAGAACTGCTCTCAGAGAAGCTCAAGAAGAGATTGGAATCAAAGCCATTGATGTTAAGATTTTAGGAGAACTTACTGAAATATTCATTCCTGTTAGCAATTTTTCAGTTAAGCCTTTTGTAGGATTTTTAGATTATAAGCCAGATTTTTTTCCTGATCAAAGAGAGGTTGAAAAAATATTCGAAGTTAGTTTCCATAGTTTTGTAAATCAAAAAGAACTAGTTTATAAGCCTACAAAAATAGCCTCAAATTTAGTTGAAGTTCCCGGTTATGAAATTCATGATCAATGGGTTTGGGGTGCTACAGCCTTAATTATGCATGAATTAATAGAGGTTTTCAACAAAGAACTTTAATACATTTGGTAAATTATTTCTGAAATTTTTGATAATAATTTCACACCTTCTTTTGCTGATTTTAAGTTTTTAGAAAGTAATACTAAAACATACTTTTCCCCATTTGGCAAGTAAATAATTCCAGAATCATGCTGAACTCCCGTTATTGATCCAGTTTTATGTGCAACCATTGTTCCTTTGGGTAATTTTGCGGGAATAATTTCATTAAATTTTTGGCTTTTTAAAATTTCAATCATTTTACTATGATTTTCTTTGGAAAGAATCTGGTTTTTAGCCAATTTTTCAAAAATTAAAAGTAAATCATATGCAGTAGTAGTATTATTTAAACCTGCTGCAAAGGCTTTATTGTCTTCAACTCCTCTTAAAACTTGAATATCTTTTGCCCCTAAATCTCTCATTGTTTGATTTGCTTTTTTTGCCCCTACTAATTCTATTAATAGATTTGTGGCCAAATTACTGCTTACCGTAATCATTTGAAAGACCAAATCGTAGATACTCATTTTTAAACCTAAATTTTTATAAACCGTATCATCGCTATCATCTCCCAATTCCATTTTGTAACTGCTTCCATCTATAATGCTTTTGAATTTGTTGATAACCAAAATGGAATCTGTTAATTTTAAAAGCCCTATTTCTGCTTGTTTAAAAACTTCAATCATCACGGGTGTTTTCATGGTACTTGCCGCATGAAATGAGGTTTTTTCATTAATAAAAATTGTTTTATTGGTAGACAAATTTTTAAATGCCACGGCAAAATCTCCTGTAGATCTATTTATTTCAGTTTGAATTTCAATTTTAGCTTTATTTACTTTACTTGCTTTTTGACCAAATATTTCTGATACTGGGGTAATAAAGAGGCTGATAAAAAGTACACTAATTTTAAAATCTTTCATTTATTGAATTTTTATTTGCACTACTTTTAATGATAATGAAAAGAATAGAGAAAAAAATATAATAATAAAAATTGAGCAGAATATAATTTAAATATAAAACTTAACTTTAATTTTAGGAAAAATTTCAATTAAATTTTAATTAACAATGAAAAGTTTTATAGTTTCTGCCCTTATTTTATCAAATTTTACGGCTTTTTGTAATTTTAAACCAATAAAAGAAACTGGAGACCCCAAAATTGAAAAGATTTTTACACAATTTTGTTCCAGTTGTCATGGAGAAAAAGTCCAAGCTTTTGTGGATAGAAAGTGGAAGCATGGTAATTCTAAAGCGGATCTAATAAAGACCATTACAAATGGTGTTTTAGATGCTGGGATGCCATCTTGGAAAGCTAGTATTTCTGCCAAAGAGATAGATAAGTTAGCAGATTTGATTGTATTAAATCTAGCAAGTGTAAACCAATATAAGTTTACTGAAGCAAAGAAGCAAAGTACGTATAAATCTGGAAAAATGACTATA
This sequence comes from Cytophagaceae bacterium, assembly GCA_031414675.1. GTDB lineage: Bacteria > Bacteroidota > Bacteroidia > Cytophagales > Spirosomataceae > Leadbetterella. The sequence continues at coordinate 3,292 of JANNWE010000567.1, read as the reverse complement.
AAATTAGATACTGTTGCTATTGGTTTTGATAGTCCTTGGGGCCTCACCCAAATGCCAAATGGTGAGTTTCTAATTACAGATAGGTCTGGTATTTTGTATAGAGTGGATAATAATAAAAAGAAATATCAAATTAAAAATACTCCTCAAGTGTTGGTGAAAGGACAAGGAGGTCTTTTGGACGTTGAAATTCACCCTCAATTTTCTGAAAATGGATGGGTGTATTTGTCGTATTCTAAATTTAAAGTTCAAGATGGCGTAAACCTTACAACCACTGCCATAGTTCGAGGAAAAATTATAGATGATAATTTTGTAAATTCTGAAGAACTATTTGAAGCATTTCCTTATACAAAAACTACTCATCATTACGGGTCTAGAATAGTATTTGACGGGAAAGGATATATGTATTTTTCAGTTGGAGAAAGAGGAATGCATTTTGAATATGCCCAATCTACAGAAAATGACTTGGGTAAAATACATAGATTATTTGATGACGGCAAAGTGCCTGTTGATAATCCTTTTAATGCTAAAGCTCCAAACAGACCTTCTATATATACATTTGGTAATAGAAATCCACAAGGATTGGTTTATAATGAAGCTTTCCAACAAGTTTGGGAAACCGAACATGGCCCTCGGGGAGGAGATGAAATTAATATTGTAAGAAAAGGAGGAAATTATGGTTGGCCAGTTATCAGTTATGGAATAAATTACGATGGAAAACCGATTACAAATCTATCTAAAAAAGAAGGGATGGAACAACCTGAAAATTATTATGTTCCTTCAATTGCTCCATCTGGTTTGGCTTTTGTTACAAGCGATAAATACGGAGATTGGAAAGGAAGCCTTTTAATTGGCTCACTGCGTTTTAACTATTTAGAAAGAGTTGTTGTTAAAAATGGAAAATTGACTCCCAATCAAAAAGAACTGATAAATATTGGAAGAATGAGAAACGTAAAGATGGGAAATGATGGGTTTATTTATGTAAGTGTTGAAAATCCAGGAACAGTCTTCCGACTAATTCCTAGCTTTTAAATTTTTATTAGTAGCTATATTTATTAAAAACACTTAACAATTCTCTATTTCAAAATGATCCGTTTATTAATTATTTTCTTTTCGATTTTGATTTTTTCTTTTAGTTTTTTTGGCGATGATTTTAAGGATTATTCTCAAAATATTCCGAATACTTCTGAAAATATTGAGATGATAGCCATAAAGGGGGGCAAGTTTTTGATGGGAAGTCCTGAAAACGAGCCTTTGAGGAAAGCAGATGAAGGGCCTCAAAGAACAATCCAAATTAGTCCTTTTTGGATGTCAAAATTCGAAATTACTTGGGATACTTATTTAATTTTTCAAAATAAAGAGTTAGAAACTTCAGACGCAAAAACCTTAAATGTTGATGCGATTGCGCGCCCAACAAAACCTTATGTTGAAATGTCATTTGGACAAGGAAAAAACGGTGGATTTCCCGTTTGTAATATCACTCAATATGCGGCAAGAGCGTATTGCGATTGGTTATATAAGCAAACAGGAATTTTTTATAGATTACCAACTGAAGCAGAGTGGGAGTATGCCGCTAGAGCTGGGACTACAACTTCATTTTATTTTGGAGATGATGTAGGGCTTTTAAAGGATTATGCTTGGACATACGATAACTCAGATGGAGCATATAAAAAAGTTGGGCAAAAAAAGCCTAATGCATGGGGATTATATGATATGTATGGAAATGTTGCAGAATGGACCTCTGATGCTTATAAACCGGATTATTTAAAAGAATTAAAGGACCCTATTTCAGACCCTTTTATAGTGCCTGATCTATTGTACCCACAAACAATTAAAGGGGGACATTGGGACGATGACCCAGAAATGTTGCGAAGTGCAGCCAGAACTCCATCTACTCCTAGATTAAAACAAAGGGATCCCCAGATACCTCGTTCAAAATGGTGGCTTACAGATGCTCCATTTTTAGGATTTAGAATAGTTAGACCTAAAGTACAACCTTCAAACGAATTTATTGAATCTTATTTTGCCTTACCACCGACGGATAATTAAATTATTTTTAAATATATTTTTAAAAAAATTAAATGGCTTAGATTTAATTACCTAATTTAGATTTTACTTACAGATATTTATAAAACTAACCTTAAAAACATGAAAGATTTAAATCGGAGATCATTTTTAAAAAACACTTCAATTTTAGCAGGAACAGGAGTTTTACTTAATCAGCCTTTAGTTTCATCGGCATTTTATGAAGGTTCTGATGAAATTAAAATAGCATTAATCGGATGTGGAGGAAGAGGTACTGGTGCAGCCTTACAAGCATTATCTGTAAAAGAGAATGTTGTTTTAGTGGCTATGGCAGATGCTTTTAAAGATAGAATTGATAGTTGCTACTCTTCCTTATCTTCAGAAAAAAACGGCAAAATAAAGAATAAATTAAAAGTTGCTGAAGAAAATAAATTTGTTGGTTTTGAAGGGTATAAAAAAGCCATAGCAATGGCGGATGTGGTTTTGCTAACCACCCCTCCTGGTTTTAGGCCTTTGCATTTTGAAGAAGCGGTAAGACAGGGAAAACACGTATTTTTAGAAAAGCCTGTTGCCACCGACGCCCCTGGAATTAGAAGGGTTCTTGCAGCAGCTGAAGAGTCAAAAAAGAAAAATTTAAAAGTAGTGTTAGGATTGCAAAGGCATTATCAAACTTCTTATTTAGAGACTTACAAACGCGTAGTTAGTGAAAAGGCTATTGGTGATATAGTTGCTGCCAGGTGCTACTGGAATAATGACGGAGTTTGGGTGAAAAAGAGAGAATCACAAATGACCGAAATGGAATATCAAATGAGGAATTGGTATTATTTTGTTTGGTTATGCGGAGATCATATTTGTGAACAACACATTCATAATATAGATGTAATTAACTGGTTTAAAGGGGCTAATCCAGTTGCAGCTATTGGTATAGGTGGACGAGAGGTAAGGAAAGGTAAAGAATATGGTGAAATTTTTGATCATCACGTTGTTCAATTTGAATACCCAGATGGAATGATATTAGATAGCCAATGTAGGCACCAACCTGGAACCGTTTCTAATGTTTCTGAACATTTTATAGGCTCCAAAGGCAGAGCTACCGAAGGAAAGATTACCGATTTGCAAGGAAACCAAATTTGGAGACATAGAGATAAAGAAGATAAAAATCCGTATCAAGTAGAACATGATGTTCTTTTTGATTGTGTTGCAAATAACAAACCTGTAAATGATGCTGAGCATGGGGCAATTGCCACTATGACTTCCATATTGGGTAGAA
>JANNWE010000566.1:0-5489 GCA_031414675.1 Cytophagaceae bacterium | reverse complement strand
CCTAAATATTGATTTTCAGATTAAGAATAATAACTCCGAAGAGGAATTGTCAGAAGAGGATTTTTTGAAAAAGTTTGAAATATCAAGTACTGTTGATGAATCAAGAGAGAAAACTCTTCGGTATGCAAGAAGCCTATGGACAAAATAAGGATATCCTCAGAACTTGAATTAAAATTACAAGATTTAATTTTTATTCTATGGGAAAATGAGTATTTTGGTTTTGTTGAATCGGCAGAAAATTATGGGAATCGTATTTATGATTTTATTTCAAAGATTCATAAAAAGCCAAAATATAGGTGTAAAAACCTCAAATTTGGCAAGTTTTATTCTAAATTAAAGATGAATGCAAATACTACTTTCTATTTGGTTTTTGATAATTTCGGAGATAAATATTTGGTAAACGCGAAATTTAATAATCATGAGATTGGGTACAAAATTATTAAAAATGGATGACGAAAGTTGGGATACCTATTTTTTTCATATTTTTAGATGACATTTCTTTCTAAAATCAAAAAAGGCATTTTCAGAAATTGAAAATGCCTTTTTTAAAACTAGAATTTATCTTAATCCAACATTAAATAAGCCTTTATGAAATCATCTAGATTTCCATCCATTACTGCCTGAATATCAGATGTTTCGTGGCCCGAACGGGCGTCTTTTACGAGCTTGTAGGGGTGAAATACATAGTTGCGTATTTGGGATCCCCACTCGATGTTTTTCTTTGAAGCTTCTATATCGCTTCTAGCCGCATTCCTTTTTTCAACTTCGATTTGATACAAACGCGATTTTAACATGTTCATCGCATGTTCTTTGTTGGCCAATTGACTTCGTTCTATCTGGCAAACTATCACAATCCCAGATGGTTTGTGGGTTAACTGTACTTTAGTTTCCACCTTGTTTACATTTTGTCCACCAGCACCACCCGACCGCGAGGTATGAAAGTCAATATCTGCTGGATTTATGTCAATCTCAATGGTATCATCTACTAAAGGATAAGCATAAACCGAGGCAAAAGAAGTATGTCTTCTTGCATTGGAGTCAAAAGGCGAAATACGAACTAAGCGATGCACCCCGTTCTCCGATTTTAAAAACCCATACGCCATAGCACCGTCAATCTGCATAGAAGCCGATTTTATTCCTGCTCCATCCCCATCCTGCCAGTCAATTTGGGTTACTTTGTACTTATGTTTTTGTGCCCACATCAGGTACATACGATACAACATACTCGCCCAGTCTTGGCTTTCTGTTCCACCAGCACCAGAGTTGATTTCTATTACCGCTGAAAACTGGTCTTCCTCATTCGAAAGCATTTTCTTCAGTTCAAGTTCCTCTATAATGGCTTCTGTTTTCTTGCCTTCCGCCTTGATTTCTTCTTCCGACACTTCATTCATTTGGTAGAACTCGTGTAGGGTTTCTAAGTCACCAATAGAGGTTTCGGCTTCTTCGTAGAACTCAGTCCAGTTTTTTAAGGTCTGAATTTCCTTTACAATTTTTTGTGCATGATCGGAGTCGTTCCAGAACTCCGGTTGGGCTTGTTGATTTTCTAAATCTCCTAGCTTCTCTTTCCGGCTATCGTAGTCAAAGATACCTCCTCAAAGCCGACACTCTGGCTCTCAAATCTTTCAACGCTTCTGTTGTCATGATTTCCTTAAATGGTTAAAAATTAATTAAAAAGTCTGCAAAGGTAGGTAGAAATGAGAGAAAAAGGAAGCATGGGTCGGAAGAAATATGAATGTTATGAAATTTTAAAATCTATAGAGTTGTATAGTTTCAATTAATTCTATTTGATCATTATTTATTCTAATTACTTCGTATTGCTCTAGTAAATCTAATGAGTATAATAATGAATCATTTGGAATAGCTTCATGGAAAATTTCAAAATATTTGTACTTTATATCTGATAGCTTAACACTTGAATCAAGCAAATATAACACATATAGTACTTTAGAATCCAATGAATTAAATTTCTTTAATGTATAGTTTTTGATTACCAATATTAATGTCAAAAGTGGGCCAATACCAGAAATTTCTTTCAAATTCATTAAATTTAATGAAGCATAACTAATACTTGCATTTAACAAAAGTTCTCGAAATTTTCTTTGGGAAATATTCTTTATATTCGAAAATTTAACAGACTCTGCAGAAACATTATTCTCAGAATCTTTAAACATTTCTATAGCTCTTTGCTCGGAAGGTAATTCAACTCCATCGGGATTTATTAATGAGTTAAATAAATTAGAAGTGCCCCAATTTCCATTATATTCTGGATAATTTTCCTTAAAAAATTTAATTATTTGAGCTTCAAAAATCATTTTTTGAAATATTTTAACTTATAATTTAGTAACAATTTTAGAACTATGAAAATTCGTTACCCTCACAAGCCCCTAGCCTCAAACCACACATTCACACTCTTCCCATTTTCATCGGTACAGGTGATCGTGTTTTTGCCTAATGCAGGTTTTATGAAAACACTTTTGTGAGCTTCAAATTTGCCGACAAGTTGGTTGTTGTGATACCAGAACACATTACCTGTTCCCACAGAGACATTGGCTTTCAGCTCAATTTCCTGTAGGTTGTTTTTTTCGATATAATACAAGCCCTTGTTTCTTGGCGAAACAATACTCAGCGTTTGAGACTTCAGGGTGTGCGAGCAATTTGGATTATGTGGAGGTGGAGACGAATAGGGTAAACCACCACTTTGCAAAAACGACAGATATTCGGGCGTATAATTAATATAATCTTTTTGTACTGCAATGTTTCTATCTAAACAAAAACCACAATAACTCATGGTTTCAGGAGCATTTACCCATATTTTTTTGAGGTGTAGGCACTTTTTTTTATAAAATACATTGTCCACAAAAAAATCCATTTGGGTGTCTTTGCAAAAATCATTTTTGGGTAAACCCGTTACCGAACACACTTCTTTATACACCAAACTTTCGGGTATTTTGAACCACGGTTTGTTTTTCTCGATGGCATTGAAAATCTGGAAAAGTAAAGGCGTGGCCACTGCTGCACCGCTCAGTTGTGGAATACTTTCACCCGAAAAATTACCCAACCAAACACCCACCGTATAGTCAGGATTGTAGCCTATCGCCCAAGCGTCGCGTTTGCCAAAAGAAGTACCCGTTTTCCAAGCTATTTTGGGCAAGCGAAACGTAAAATCAAAGTTATTGGGGAAGTCGGGTCGTTGAATGCCGCTCAAAATATCCGATATTATGTAACACGAAGCAGGATCCAGTAAGGCTTTTGCTGGGTTTTTGGGTAAATTTGGATTAGAAGTAAAATTAAGTTCTTGGAAAAACCCGCCATTGGCAAAGGTAGCATAAAGGCGAACCATCTCTTCCATACTCACGCCGCAGCCACCCAAAATGGCCGAAAGCCCAAGTTTGTCCTCATTTTTTTTGATGCTTTTAAAGTCCGCTTTTTTCATTTCTATCAGAAAATCTCCAATTCCGTATTCGTCCAAAGTTTTTACCGCTGGAATATTGAGCGATTGTTGTAGAGCATCTTGCATGCTCACTTGGCCCCGGAAAGCATCATCAAAGTTTTCGGGTTTAAAACCGCCAAAGTCGGTAGGAATATCGTACAAAATGGCCTTTGGATTGATAATTCCTTTTTCCAAAGCCAATGCATACAAATAAGGTTTCAAAGCACTGCCCGGCGAACGCACAGAGTGAATACCATCCACTTGCCCGCCATCTAAGCGGTTTTTGTAATCGGCCGAACCACAATACACCAATACTTTCATGGTTTTGTTGTCCACCACCATCGCCATCCCGTTTTTAACGCCGATGGTTTCTAGTCTTTGGAGGTAAGCGGAAAGCTGTTTTTCGACCTGCAGTTGATAACCTGAGTGTATAGATGAGCGTATGTAAGGAGAAGCAGATTCAGCTACCATTCGGTCTGAAAAATGCGGTGCTCGCTTAATGAAAGTGCTTCTTTTCAAATTTACGGTTTCGTTTTGGGCAAGAGCAATCTCGTTTTTGTTGAAAATTCCTTGTTTTTCGAAAAGCTTCAACCACTTGTTTTTGAAAAACTCTAATTGCGAATTGTTTTTACCAGAAAGCAAAAGGCTGGGTTTGTTGGGTATTAGACTCAGCACCATGGCCTGAGCCAAACTCAGCTGCGAAGGGGGTTTTTGTAGATACACATAGGATGCTGCCTTGATGCCCTCCACATTGGAGCCAAAGGGAATCAGATTGAGATACAAAGCCAGAATTTCATTTTTAGAATAATGCAATTCCAGTTGAACGGCCTTAATTATTTCTTTGATTTTGTTGAAATAAGTGCGGTCTTTGGGGTAAATAATCCTGACAACCTGCATCGTGATTGTGGACGCACCCGAAACCCGCTTTTTCTTTTGGATATTTGAAGCCAAAGCCCGAAAAATTGCCAAAGGATTTACCCCAGGATGATAATAAAAGTATTTGTCTTCTTTCTCGATGATGGCCTTCAAAAAAAATGGCGAAACCTCCTCTACATTGGTTTTGAGCCGCCATTTGTCTTCATTATTGAGGTAAGCACTCAATATCCGACCTTCGTCATCCAACACCACAGTGGAGTAATTGTCTGGCACTATTACCGGAAAGATTAAATCTAGAACTAAGATCAAAACCAAAAGGACCAAAGTGTATTTTACTTTGGGGGTTTTTAGGAATTGGAATGGGACGATTTTTGGTAACACCGAGATTGTCGGATATTTTTTATAAAGGTCGCTAAGTTTTGGATTATTTTTTTAGATTTTTTGTATTAATAGTTAGAATTTTGGGTAATTAAGAAAACTAAATTATAATCCATACCAGTTTAAAATAAAATAAATCACCAAAAAAACCTTTAGAAGATGACCCTTTTTCTACATCATAAAAATTTGCTATCAATCAAAAAAGGAATAGTACTAAAGTTTGAATAATTGTACGTCAAATAGCTCTTTAAAATATTATTTTGCCTAATCCCTAAATACCATTAGTTTTGATAGAAATTTAAAATAATAGCATAAAAAATAGTTTTCAGATTTAAGTACTTAGGCTTTGTAAATAAAACCGAATGAAAATAGACTTTAAAATAAACGGAAAACCAACGAGTATCGACCTTGACCCTGCCATGCCACTACTTTGGGTGGTCAGAGACGAACTCAAGTTGACGGCAACAAAATTTGGCTGTGGAATGGCTATGTGCGGGGCTTGCACACTCCATATTGATGGCGAGGCTGTTCGTTCTTGCTCTGTTCCTGTAGGAACTATTGCAGGAAAAAACATAACTACACTGGAAGGTCTATCTGAAAGTGATATAAACTTACACCCAATTATGCAAGCTTGGATGGAAGAACAAGTGCCACAATGTGGCTATTGTCAGTCTGGGTTTATGATGGCTGCTGCTAAGCTAATCAAAGATAATCCAAACCCTAGCGATGATGATATTAAGAATGGCATATCTAACATTTGCAGATGTGGTACGCAACCTCGCATTATAAAAGCCATTAAAAGAGC
>JANNWE010000565.1:0-5901 GCA_031414675.1 Cytophagaceae bacterium | reverse complement strand
AGATGCCTTTGTAGGTGGAATGCTCTGGCAAATTAGCAAAAAATTACCCAAAGATTTTAACACTTGGAAAGAATATGTAAGTCTCGCCAATATAATAGGAGCAAAAACCACTACAGCTTATGGAGCAATTGAGGCTTTGCCAAAATTAAGGGAAATAAGTCCCTTTAGCTCCCCAAAGATAGATGCATAAACGCTGTTTAAACTTTTGCTTTAAAATATTTAAACGTTAATCAACAAGCCAAAATTAAAATGCAACAAGCTTACAAACTTGCCCAATTGCAAAGAATTATTCGAAAAAATTCTATGAAATTAGATACTAATTTCAGTTTGCGTTTGGGTAGTAATTTTCCAATAATTTATGATTTATTTTATCAAATCTATGCTGAAAATGAATTTGAATTTCATCTGGAAGAATTATGTAAAATTTTATTTCAAAAATATGCAGAACGGTCGGCGGAATTAAAAAAAGTAGATACAAAAAGAGAATTAGAACCGGATTGGTTATTGAGCAATACATGGGTGGGAATGATGATGTATGTGAATCATTTTTCGGAAAATTTATCGAATTTTGAAACTAAAATTCCCTATTTAAAAGAACTTGGTGTGAATATAGTTCATTTGATGCCTTTACTGGAAGTGTCTGATAATGAAAATGATGGAGGCTACTCTGTGAAAAATTATCGTAAAGTAAATCCTACATTAGGAACTATTCAAGACTTGGAACATTTAGCCAAAAACTTACATAAAGAAGGGATGGTTTTGACTTTAGATTTTGTTCTGAATCATTGTGCTGATGAACACGAATGGGCTGTGAAAGCTAAAAATGGAGATGAAAAATATAAAAATTACTTTTATTTTCACAAGAATAGACATATTCCCGACCAATTTGATAAAGAAATAACCGAAATTTTCCCGGAAATTGCACCGGGTAATTTTACCTATATTGAAGAACTTCAGGAATGGGTAATGACACTTTTTAATTCTTATCAATGGGATTTAAATTATAGAAATCCTGAAGTTTTTATAGAAATGATGGATATTTTGTTATTTCTTGCCAACAAAGGTGTGGATATTTTTCGATTGGATGCGGTGGCTTTTATGTGGAAAGAACTTGGCACCAACGGACAAAATTTACCTCAAGTGCATACACTTTTGCAGCTAATAAAATTGTGTGGAAAAGTGGTTGCACCCAGCGTTGCTTATATTGCCGAAGCCATAGTAAGCCCCAATGAAATTATTAAATATTTTGGCGAAAATGAACACCAAGCCGATGAATGTGATGTGGCTTACAACGCCACTCTTATGGCATTATGTTGGGAAGCTCTTGCCGCCCAAAATGTATCTTTATTGAAAATTTCTATGCAACATATCCCTCAAAAACCTTTGCATACTACTTGGATAAACTATATGCGTTGCCATGATGATATTGGCTTGGGATTTGAAGATAAATTTATATATCAATTAGGAAAAAATGCAGATTTGCATAGAAAATTCTTGCTGGATTTTTATTGTAATGAAACTTCCGATTCTTGGGCAAGAGGAATGGCGTTTATGATTAATCCTAAAAATGGAGATGCTAGAATTTCAGGAAGTATGGCTTCACTTTGCGGTTTGGAAAAAGCTGTTCAATCTAAAAATCAATCAGATATTCAGTTAGCTATTGCCAGAATTAATTTATTGCATAGCTTTATATTGTCTTATGGGGGTTTGCCAATTATTTATTCGGGCGATGAATTGGCAATTTTAAATGATTATTCCTATGAACAAGATAGAGAAAAAATGAATGATAATCGTTGGATTCATAGGCCTGTAATGGATTGGAATATAGCTGAATTAAGAAAAAAAGAAAGTAGCATTGAATTTCAAGTTTTTCAAAATTTAAAACATTTAATTGCTGTAAGAAAAAGCGAAAAAATATTTTCTGATTATAATTCTATTGCTTTTGAAGAAACCTTTGATGAAAGAATTTTAGGCTTTTTGAGATGGAACAGTGCGAGTGAAAGGATTTTAGTGTTGAATAATTTCACCGATAAAAGCATACAAATCAGTGCCTCTCTATTTTCAAAATTACAATGGAGAAGTCAATATTCTATAGATATTGCAGCAAATCGAACCTATTTTAACACAAATATGGAGTTAAAACCTTATGGCTTTTTGTGGTTAAAGGAAATATAATTGAGTTCATAAATTATTACTACTATCCGATTGAATTTAAAATTGATTTAAAACCTTTCCCCTTTGACAATTCCATAAGTACAGCGAAACGGGACCATTTTACAAAAAAGAATCTCTAAGTTTTATTCTTTGGGTGTGCGGCGGACTGCCTTACTTTTGCATTTAAACGCAATGCTTGTGCTAGCCTAGTCAAAGAAAGACAAACGTTCGGGCCCAAACAAAAAAACATTCACAAATCGGAAACGCCGAAACTAATAAATCAAATTGACCTCCGCCTTTAAAATTTGATTATTAGCTTTGTAAACCGTTATTAAAATTCTCCATTTCAAATTTTTAAAACGGGCACGGTTCAGCGGCTCGATTTCGTGATTAAAGGATTTCAATTTATTTTTTCGCGGATGCTAGAAAAAATAAATTTCCCATATTATTTTGATTTTAAAATAGCAAGCAATGTTTCTAATTGATCTAATCCAATTGTAATTCCTTGTTCAAAACCCATTTCAACTAAGGTTTGAATATCTTGTTCATTAGGATAGGTCATTTTAAATTCAACTAATACACCATCATTAGTTTCAGTAAATAGAAAACTGCCGACAGATTTAGGAAAAGCGTTATTAATTACCCCTGCTTCATCACTAAATGCGTCAATAATTCCTATCTTTTTTAGCGTTTCAATAGCTGTATATTCCATTATGGCCCAATGTTTTTCTCCTTGAGGACCTACCATTGCATACAGCCATGAACCGCCCACTTTAAAATCCATTGATTTGGTTTCAGCACGCCAAGGGCTTGGCCCCCACCATTGGTCTAGTAATTCGCTTTCGGTGTAGGCACGCCATATTAAAGCAACTGGTGCATTAAATGATCTTGATACCAAAATTGATTTTTCTTTTAAATCTTTTACGATGTTTGTTTTATTATTTGACATTTTATTTTTTTTATGATTACTTATTTTTTTTCTAAAAAATCTTTTAGAGCTTTATTTATGATATGATTCCAACCCTCTTCAAATTTATGAATGGCAAAATCAGGATTATCAGCAGGGAAAGTTTCTAAGCCCGAATGGGTAAGTATCAAGAGTGTTTTTTCGCCTTGGTCCACTAATTCATAAGTCAAATACTAAACACCTTTATAACCCGTAAAACACCATGTGTGTGTTAATTTTTTTTCGGGAATAACCTCTGTTATTTCGAAATGATGTAAATATTGAGTTCCACCTTCTTCTCCACCCGTAACATCAAACTTAAAACCAAGCTCAGCTTTAAATTCCGAAAGATCAAAATACCATTGTTTCATTAAATCTTTTTCTGTAATGGCACGCCAAACATCTATAACAGATGCTTCAAAAACACGCTCAATGCTATAAGTTTTTTCTATCATTTCTTATTTTTTAAGTTAATTAATACAGTATCTAGTTTGTCAAATCTATCCTCCCACATTTGTCGGAAGGGCTCCATCCAATTATCTATTTCTTTCATTTTTTTAGGATTAAAATGATAATAAATCTCTCTCCCAGCATATTCGGGCTTTATAAGTTCACATTCATGTAAAACTTTTATGTGTTTAGAAACGGCTTGTCGACTCATATCAAATTTTTCAGCCATAGCTGTTGGGGTTAAAGCATGAATAGCAATTAAAGTTAAAATAGCCCTGCGTGTGGGGTCGGCTATAGCTTGGAATAGGTCTTGCTTCATTTTTTTAGTTTGTATTTATGCAACTTTTAGGTTGCAAATATATATGCAACTTTTGAGTTGCGCAAATGTTTTCGGTATTATTTTCTGTTGGGTTAAAAATCTAGAAGTTTATAAATGTTAGCAGCTTTTAATGCAATTGTGTCTAAAGATTTTTTTGTCCAGTTTAGTCAATGTTTAATAAAAGCACAAGACCATACCAAAAAAAGATTTAGGACATTGAGAATGAGTTATTTGAAAATAATTATGTCGAGGGTACGTTTTTAGAAATAATAAGTAGGGAGAATGGGCTAGTTTAAAGTTTCGCCAATTTTTTTTGTCAATCCTCCGAATTCCAGGATTCTGATTGGAATAGCAATTATTCATGCATCAATTAGTAAAAGAACCATTCATTCGTTTAATTCTGTTAAGTTTTTTGTATTCCTATCCTAAGCAAAGTTGCTTTTTGATTTCCTCTAAAATGAGGAATTGTTACTAAGTTACAAATGGGCGAAGTGGTGAAACTGATGTTCCTTCAGCTCGATAGGAAGCTACATTCAAAATAAATGTGGAAACGCAGATTCTATCGGCTTCATTTTGCCAACCGCTTGTAGATGGTAGTTTATAGCATTCATCTTATATTTACTTTCCAATCAGACTTATCCCTTAATAAGTGCTTTCAAGAACAGTTGCATATTTTCAGATCTTCCAATTGGTTCTAACATGAAATTAAAAAGGTTAACGCCGAGGGCTAGAAATGTAGCAGGATGTTTGAGTTTACCATATTTCCAAGCACCAATTAATATCATTCCAATAATCAATATTTGTGTATAGTAAATTGGAAGAATAATATTTATGTTTGGAAATTCTTTAATATGCATGCCAACAAATACATTTTGTATTCCGCGACCAAGGGCTGGCATCATAATAATAAATACAGTTGATATTAACCACCAAGCATGATTTTCAATTTCTTTTCTGTGAATGATACTTTTTATTATTGCAAATCCGAAGGCAGTCATCATTACAATTTCCACAGCAGCCACCCCAAAAAAGAACCAAGGTTGAAATGGTCCAAACTGTTCAGGCGTTGCCAAAGCTTTTTGGGTGGTCTCAATATCTCTGTGCATCATACTCAAAGCTGTTAAGCAAACACCACCGGCCAGAAACATTCCTATAATACCATTCGTTCTGTGTTGGGCGATTCGACCATGAGTGGCAAAATACGGTTGGATTATTAGATAGATATACCAAATTGTACCAGTCCAATAATGTATATGAACAGACCAAGCATTTTCACTAAAGTCTCCCCAATAATCCCTAAAGATACCCATTTGCATCACAATCATTGGGAGTATCATCCAAATATGTAAGGTTTTATATTTATTCATATTCACATTAAAAAATTTTAGTGAACACTAGCATCTTTTAGAACTTTAACTTTTATTTTTTAATTAAGTTGATAGTCAGCCTATTATATTTTCTAATTCTTTACTAGTTCATCAAATTTAATGATTTGTTTTTTTAAAATATTTAATTTCATAATATTTCTATACGCTAAACAAAAAGGCTCTATTTTTAAATCATTAAATTAATCCTAAAATTTAGAATTGGGCCTTATTTTGGTTCCAGTTCTTTTGCTTTTTGAAAGTATATTTTGGCTTTTTCGAGTTCTTTTATTTTTTCGTAAATATTGCCTAAATTCATTAAAGCTAGCCTAAATTTTGGATTAAAGTGAAGGGCTTCCTCCGTAAATTTCAATGCATTTTCATAATTTTCTAAGGTATAATAAACAAGACCTAAATTATAATTTGCCATTGCATTGTTTGGTAAAAAAACCAAATATTTCTTAAATGCTTTTTCTGCTTCTTTATATTTTTCACCTAGCATATAAAGAAACCCTAATTGATAATAGGTATAAGGGGCATTTGGCTCTAAACGAAGGGATTTTTCTAAATAGCTGCTATTTTTTCTAATCATTCTATTTTGTTTTGGAGAAAGTGTTTCTAAGTTATTAAACCTCCATGTTTCCGCTATTGCTTCTAAAAATACTGCT
>JANNWE010000564.1:0-3395 GCA_031414675.1 Cytophagaceae bacterium | reverse complement strand
CATGGTAGCATTAACTGCTAATGGACTATCTACATAAACAGGAATCCTAGGGAGCATTCCTTCATTTTCTAATTGGTCTAAAGCAAAAATTAGTTCCTGAGTTCTATCCACAGCAAATGCTGGAATTATTAGCTTCCCTCTTTTCACTACACATGTATTATAGACTATACGAAGCAAGCTAGCTTTCATATCCAATTCTGGTTCATGCAATCGGTCTCCATAGGTAGATTCACAAATCAAATAATCTACTTGGGGAAAATCTGAAGGGCTTTTTAAAATCTTATCATTTGGCCTTCCTATGTCTCCTGTAAAATACAGTTTTTTATTATTCTCATCCTCAATTGTCAATAAAATTCCTGCACTACCTAAAATATGACCCGCATTAAAATACTCAACTTTTACCCCTTCTTCCAAATAAAATGGTTTATTAAGCTGTATAACTTGAAATAATTCTAAAGCATTATTTACGTCTTCTTCTTCGTATAAAAGCTCTAATTCCTCTTCATTTCTATTTTTTCTTCTTTTGTTTACTCTTTCTAAATCACGTTCTTGAATCCTAGCCGAATCCATCAACATGATTTCACAAAGGCTTTTTGTGGCAGCAGTACAAAAAATAGGTCCAGAGAATCCCTTTTTCACTAGCCTTGGTATTAAACCTGTATGGTCAATATGAGCGTGAGAAACCAACAAATAGTCAATTTCAGTTGGATTAAATCCGAAATTCAAATTCAAATCGCTTGTATTTATTCCTTGAAACAAACCACAATCTAAAAGAATTTTTTTTCCTTTATTCGTAATTATTAAATGTTTGCTTCCTGTTACTTGCTGGGCTGCCCCAAAAGATTGTAGTCTCATCGTTTTTGTATTAATCGTAGTCCTTAATCTTTACACTTATAATATGCAAATTAAGCATTTGTTTGTCAAACTTCTTTCTTAAAATAAAAAAACAGAAACCCATTTTTTGGATTTCTGCTTTTTTCAGTCTATTTGCCTAAAAATTTTTCTACTCTTAATTCAAAAGATGGAAATATCCTAATTTAATGATTTTATAATCAATGCAAAAAATGCCTAACTCCTGTCATGACCATAGCTAATCCGTGCTCATTACAATAGTCTATTGACAATTGATCTTTTATTGAACCCCCAGGTTGCACCACGGCTTTTACTCCCACTTTCCCTGCTATTTCTACACAGTCTGGAAAAGGAAAGAATGCCTCGGAGGCCATGACAGAGCCGTTCAAATCAAAACCAAATTCCTTGGCTTTATCAATCGCTTGCTTTAAAGCATCTACTCTTGAGGTTTGACCAACACCACTCGCTAGTAACTGCCCGTCTTTGGCCAAAACAACATTGTTTGATTTTAAATGTTTGCAGATTTTCAATGCAAATTCTAATGCTTTGTTTTGCTCATCAGTTGGTATTGTTTTGGTAACCACCTTGAAATCAGCTGTTTTTTCTGTGGAAAGGTCTTTGTCTTGTTCTAAAACTCCGTTTAAAAGCGTTCTGAATTGTTTCTTAGAAGTTTTCACTTCTTTTCGAACCAAAATTCTTCGGTCTTTTTTCTTTTTTAAAACCTCTAATGCATCGGTATCAAACGAAGGAGCAATCATGATTTCGAAGAAAA
This sequence comes from Cytophagaceae bacterium, assembly GCA_031414675.1. Classification (GTDB taxonomy): domain Bacteria; phylum Bacteroidota; class Bacteroidia; order Cytophagales; family Spirosomataceae; genus Leadbetterella. Next base: position 1,771 of record JANNWE010000564.1, on the reverse strand, counting down.
GTTTATGCAGTTCTTCGGCTGTTGCCAAATCAACATTTCCATTGGAAATTATTACCCCACCAAAAGCCGACACAGGGTCGCAGGATAAAGCATTTAGATAAGATTTAACAGATGTTTCAGCAGAAGCCACTCCGCAGGCATTGTTATGCTTTTCAATCACAAAGGTCTGCTCGTCAAACTCATCTATTAATTTGACGCAGGCATCTACATCCATGAGGTTGTTGTACGAAAGTTCCTTTCCGTGCAATTGCGTAAACATCTCTCCAAGATTTCCGTAGAAAGTGGCGGATTGATGCGGGTTTTCTCCATAGCGAAGGGAGGTTTGTTGTGATGCCCTGAAATTTCCACCATCATCTATTCCAGCAAAAAATGCGTGTATAGCAGAGTCGTAATGTGAACTTGTGCCAAAGGCTAGTTTCGCATATTTTTTTCTATCATCAAAATCTGTTCCACAGTTTTTTTCAGTTAATATCTCATAAACATTGTCATATTGACTTCTAGAGGACACAATTAAAACATCTTGAAAATTTTTAGCGGCCCCACGTATTAAAGCAATGCCTCCAATATCAATTTTTTCAATAATATCTTCCTCCGATGCCCCAGAGGCTACAGTTTCTTCAAAAGGATACAAATCAACAATCACCAAATCAATGGCAGGAATTTCAAGCTGAGCGGCAGTTTTTACATCATCTTCATTGTCTCTTCTATGCAATATTCCACCAAAAACTTTAGGATGAAGTGTTTTTACTCTTCCCCCAAAAATAGAAGGATAGGAAGTCAAATCTTCTACCGCAACCACAGGAATCCCCATTTGTTCAATAAAATCTTGGGTACCACCAGTCGAATAAATAGTTACATTTTTTTCATGAAGTAGTTTTACAATTTTATCGAGTCCGTCTTTGTAAAAAACTGAAATTAATGCAGAATTGATTTTTTTTGACATGCTTTGAATAATTATTTTCGTAAAATTTTCACAAAAATAAAACATTTGTGTGGTCTATCCTTTATAAAATGGTTCGAAATCAGAATTAATAGCTAGATTTCTGTCTTGGTGAATGTAATCCATTAGATCATCGACCAAAATCATCCTGAACACGTACAATATCGTCTTCATTTGAGGGATTATCTTTGTCGGTGTGTTGCCAAATTTCAGCAACTACACCCCAGCCGCCTTTTACCCCCAAAAGCCGGTGCCTTTCGCCACATTTTAAGTTTATTACCTGACCGATTGTTAAATTCTGTGGTTCTGTTTCTTCGTCAGAATCAGAAATTACTACTCCAGCAACTCCAGCTATTAGTTTCCAAATTTCGGCTCTACGATGATGATACTGCCAAGAAAGACGCTTTTCTGGGCCTACTACCAATACTTTGGGGCTTAATTTTTCAAATCCTTCAAAGTCTTTCAAACTTAAATGTGAAAAGAATTTTTCAATAAAAGCTGGAGATTGATTTTCATTCAAAACAAAAAAACCTCCCCACGGTCTCTCCATATCTTGTGAAACCACCTCAAAGCCTTGTTCTTTTATAAATTCTGCAATTGAATCAAATACCTCTTCTTTGGTATTTTCAACTCGTAGTTTCATATTATTTTTTGGGTTCTCTTCCATATGTATTTAGTATAGCTTCAAATTCTTAATATCCAAAATTTTCTAATTTTACTTTTTTCTGTCTCCAATCGGGCTCAACTTTAATATATTGTTCTAAAAACACTTTTTTGCCAAAAAACTGCTCCATTTCTTTTCTTGCTTCAATGCCTACTATTTTTATTCTT
>JANNWE010000563.1:0-3308 GCA_031414675.1 Cytophagaceae bacterium | reverse complement strand
TGCCTTCATCCAAATCCTCCAAAAAGGAAGAATAATTGCTGCATCCAAAAAAGCATTTTAGCAGCGAATTTTGAAGCGTAAAGGGTAGAATCTTGTGCAGACAGGCTATTGTTTATAAGATTTAAATCCATCCAGTTTTTGGTTTCAGGGTCTAATTTAACAAACTGTATTTTCTTTTTTAGGTGAAAAGTTTTTGTTCTATCTTTTCCATCCCAATGAATAATTTGGTGGGTTTTATCTTCAAAAACTACTTTTATTTCTGTTGGAAGTATCATTTCTCCCAAACGTTTTATTGTAAAATTTCCAATTGTTTCCTTATTTATTATTTCATTTTTTAAGTTGGTGACTGCATAGTCACAATCTGGAGCTTCAAAAAGTACTTGTTTGAAAAACCAATCCATGTTTTTGTAGGCAGTTCGTTTTTTAGCCACTTCATTAACCACATTAATAAAGCTTTGGGCATTGGGGTGTTTAAATTTCCATCTTTCAAAATATGTTTGAAGTATTTCCATCATGACTTTTTTGCTTAAAAGGCCTTCCAGAGTTTTCAACCAAGTGGCGGTTTTTTGATAGGTTAAGACGCCGTAAGTTCCCGCTGGATATTCCCATGTGTTTCTATAGATTTGTGAAATTTTAGGATTTTCTAAAGCTACATATCCTGCTCTTGAAGACGCCAAATCATTCAGAGTAAAACCCAAAATATTTACTTGAGAGCCCTCGCTATAACTTTCATCCATTATTTTTCCTTCTATGTATTGTGTAAAGCCTTCATCTAACCACGATTCTTCAAACTCGTTAGAAGCTAGCATGCCTTGAAAATATTGGTGCACAAACTCATGAATGGTGACAACTTCTGGCAATTTAGCCCATTTTCCAATACCCCAATACGAGCCACAAGTAATAAATGTGGGATATTCCATGCCACCCGAGCCTGCACCATTTATAGGCGGATCTACCATGGTTAATGTTTTATGAGGATATGGTCCAATGTTTTTTTCTAAATAATTTATGGCATTAATTACCGATTCAAAATAGCGTTCCGCTTGGTTTTTATGTTCAGGCTGCATATAGGCAGCTAAATAAATGTCTTTATATTTTTTGTGAAACACTTTATAATATGGGGAAGCGGTAAAGGCAAAGTCGTGCACATCTGTAGCAACATACTCATAGGTTTTAGTTTTATTTGTGTTTTTTCTTTCGGATATTTTTTGACCTGAAGCACCAACTATGTAATTTTCTGGGAGGGTAATTTTTACTTTATAGATTCCAAAGTCGGCAAAAAATTCAGAATGAGCATGAAACTGATGGCAATTCCAGGTTCCATTTTCATTTAATACTCCGATTTTAGGAAACCATTGTCCAACTAAAAAGTAATCGTTTGATGACCAGCCTGTTCTTGCAAATATCTTGGGTAATTTTGCTTTAAATTCAGAATCTAATAGGATGCTTTGATTAGGTGCAATAGGTTTTGATAAAGTTACACTTATTACCGTTTTGTCTTTTTCGTTTAAATCGTCTGGCTGGATAAATTTAATTTTTGACAATAGATTTTCTCCATTTCTTATTCTTAGGCTCTTCAGTTCAATGTTTCCAAAATTTGCTTTTTGCTTTTTATCTATTTTGTTTCCTCTAAGCTGCCCTCCGGATTCTTTCATAAAAGTGGAGTTTTCGTCTTTGAATGCATTTAAATATAAATGAAATTGAAGTTCATTTATTGATTTAGTACCAGTGTTTGTCCATTTTAATGTTTGAGAGCCTAAAAGTATTTTAGTCTTTGGATTTAAATTTACGGTAATTTCATAATTTGCTATTCTATTGCTTTTTTGTGCAAAAAGATTAACTGAAATTAGAAAGAACAGAGCTAAAAATATTTTCATTTATGCTGGAAATTTTTTCTTGAAATTAAGAATAAAATTCTTAACGGCTTCTCATTTAGCTAAAATTATGCTATTTGCCAAAATGGACTAAAGGTAATAGCCCTTTATTTGCGATTTGAATTCTAAGATAGGTATGTAGTTAGATGCGTATAAAATTCACTTGTGTAATTCTATAACTAATGAAAAGAATTTCACTTCTGCAAAACTTTAGATAAATGATAGATTGGAAGTAAATTGTATTTTTTTAAAATAGAATATTTTTAGAATTAATGTTTAGGGCAATCGCAGTACCTTTTGCCTTGGATTAGCTTTTTAAAAAAGTGGTTTTTCTTTTTATAGCTTCCATTCTTCTTTCTCTTTTTTATTTCTTTTTGCTCGTAGTTTGATTTTGATATATTCTGGTTTGCGTAGGTTTCAAATACTGTTAAAAGCAATAGGAAAGCGATAAGTTTGATTTTCATACAAAACAATATTTTTGATTTTTAACGCTATTTTTAGATTTATATTTTATCCAAAGATACCATAGAATAAGCTTCTGGCTTTTCATCGAAGTGAATTTTTGTATTTCTCCAAACAAATTTAAAGAGTTCAGAACATCTGTAATTTTCTAAATCTACTTCAGAGTCCCAATAGCTATGCGTCATGATAACTGTTGGATTATTTTTCTCTTGTAAAATTTCTATCCTTAAACAACCCGGGAAATTACGAATTTTGGATTTATTTTCTTCCAAAAAAAGCAGAAAGTCTTGAATTTTTTCTCTTTTAAAAGTCATTTTAACTATTCGAACTATCATTTAAAAAAGGTTAAGCTGTTGAATAATTTCAATAGTCTTGGGCAAATTTACTTCTGGTATGTTATGATTTTTTGAACTAAGAATTGTGCTGATAGTGTGTGCTTTCATCTGATTTTCATCGAAAGGTATTCTTAGTTTTTCTAAGTCCAAATTATTTGACAACCACTTAGCTTCCAATTCCTCTGGAATAATAACCGGCATTCGTTTTTTTGTGTTGTGTATTTTTTCCAAAAGAGGATTGGCCGTTGTAGTTAGGATAGAAAAGCTGTGAATTGTATCCCCTTTTTCATTAACCCATTTGTCAAAAAATCCAGCCAAAGAAAAAATAGGGGAGGAGGGAATAAAAATATAATAAGGTATTTTAGTATTTCCAATAATTTGCCATTCAAAAAAACCTGTAGATGGAATTATACAAGGTATGGCATTTTTAAATGAGGGCTTTTCTTTTACAGTTTCTATTCTTGCATTTAATGTTTTTGATTTTATTTCATTTGCCGATTTCGGTGAAGAGGCCCATGATGGAATTAAACCCCAATTCATTTCTTGAATAATGTCAGAAGAGGTAATGACTGGCCATTCCACAAATTGAAAGGCATTAGCATGAAATATAGGTTGAAAAATAGATGAGTCTTTAAGT
>JANNWE010000562.1:0-6800 GCA_031414675.1 Cytophagaceae bacterium | reverse complement strand
GCTTATGTTAAATAAAAAAGGTCCAAAAATTAAAGAATTTCGCATCACACCTATAGCAGTTGTAGATCCACCGTTACTAAATGCGGCAGGGCTTCATGCTCCTTATGCGCTCAGAACGGTAGTGGAATTGGTAACCGACGACAACATTATTGGTATCAGCGAAATTCCAGGAAATAAAGCTATAGATTTAGCTTTGCATAAGAGCATTCCGCTCATAATAGGACAAGACCCTTTTCAGCTCAATCAAATTCGGGATGTTTTATTGGCTCACTTTGGTACTGACAAAGCTGGGGCGAGAGGAGATTCCCCCTGGGATCAGCGGACTTTAGTTCATATTTTTAGTGCAGTAGAAGTGGCGTGCTTAGATATTATAGGTAAAATTATTAGCCGCCCCGTAGTTGATTTGTTAGGAGGACGCCGTCGCGATAGTGTGCCTTTTTCTGCCTACCTTTTTTATAAATATGCCGGGGCAGGAGGTGAATTAGCTTTTGGAACAAATCCAGAAGCGAAAGGCTGGGATGCAGCTCGTCAAGCAAGTGCCTTGAATCCAGAAGAGATTGTAGCTCAAGCGCAATCTATGTGTAAAGAGTTTGGTTTTCAATCGATTAAATTAAAAGGTGGTGTATTTGAGCCCCGTCAAGAAGTGGATGCAGTTATTGCCATAAGTAAGGCTTTTGGTTCTCAAATCCCCATAAGAATTGATCCAAATGCGCTTTGGACGGTTGAAACTTCCATAAAATATGGGAAAGAAATGGAAGGGCTTATCGAGTATTTAGAAGATCCTTGTAGAGGACAAGAAAATATGGCTAAAGTAAGAAAAGCTTTAAAAACACCTTTAGCCACCAACATGTGTACTACTTCTTTTGAAGACATTCCCCAAAGTATTCGGTTAGGCGCTGAAGATATCATTTTAAGTGACCATCATTTTTGGGGAGGTTTGCAGGCGTCCATGAATTTGGCTAGCATTTGCCAAACGTTTGGAAGAGATTTATCTATGCATTCTAATTCCCATTTGGGGATATCTTTAGCAGCTATGGTACATTTAGGTGCAGCCATTCCCAATCTTAAGTATGCGTTGGATACACATTATCCTTGGCAGTCGGATGAAATAATTGTTGGTGGCAGAATGAAGTTCGAAAATGGGTCAGTTGAAGTCCCCAATGGTCCAGGATTGGGAGTGGAATTGGATAGGATAGCTTTAGAAAAGTTGCATCAAAACTATCTGGCTTGTGGACTTACCAAACGAAACGATGAAATAGAAATGCAAAAAGTACAGCCCGATTGGACTTTTAAAGCAACGAGATGGTAAAAGGATGAATTTATTTAATTTAAGAAAACCTCAATACGATAAATAATATGGAATTATCAAAAATAAAATCGTCATTAGAAGATGGGCTTTTGTCCTTTCCTATAACAGATTTTGATCATAATGGAGAATTTAACGAAGAAACCTACATTGCTCGTCTCGAATGGTTTGTTAGTCATCAGGTTTCATCCGTTTTTGTAGCAGGGGGCACAGGGGAATTTTTTTCACTTTCAGCAAATGAATATGAAAAAATTGTAACTATTTCAGCAAAGACAATTGGGGGCAGAGTTCCAGTTATAGCGAGTGTTGGCAGGAGCATAAAGGAGGCTATTTCTTTTGCAAAAATGGCAGAAAAAGCAGGCATAAATGCCTTATTGCTTTTTCCCCCTTATCTTACAGAATGCCCGCAGGAGGGTGTTTTTGAATATGCTAAAAATATCATTCAGAATACCACGTTACCAGTGATTTATTATAATCGAGGCAATGGGGTGCTTTCTACCGAATATATTCAGAAATTGGCAGATGTTTGCCCAAATTTAATTGGTTTAAAAGATGGCACTGGCAATATGCAAGATTTAAATGATACCATTAAAACCATTGGGAAACGTCTTTCTTATATAGGCGGAGTACCAACTGCCGAAATTATTGCCGAAGCCTATTTATCCATTGGTGTGAATACCTATTCATCGGCGGCTTTTAATTTTGTGCCAGAATTAGCCAATAAATTTTATAAAAGCTTACGTGCCGGCGACTCAGATACAGTGAAAGAAATAACTCAAAAATTTTATATTCCTTTTGTGAGAATGCGTAGCAAAAAGAATGGGTATGCAGTGAGTTTAATCAAAGCAGGAGCAAAATTGATTGGTCGTAGTGCAGGAGATGTTCGCCCTCCTTTAACTATGCCCACTGCTTCAGAGGTGGAAGAATTAAAGAAGATAATAGAACAGAGCAGAATTTAAAAAAAAGTCCTAAAGCAAAAAATTAGATTTTAATGAACAAAACAGTACTGATAACTGGTGGTGGAGGTGAAATAGGGTCGGATATTTGTAGAAAATTCGCAGAAAATGATTTTGATGTAATCCTTACCTATAATTTAAATGTAGAAAAAGCAACTAAAGTTTTTGAAAGTTTAAAAAAAGGAAACCATGCTATCTTTCATGCTCCAAGCACAAACCCTGGGCTAGTTGGAAAACTTAAGAATTTTGTGACTGAAAAATATGGGAAACTGGATGTTTTAGTTAACAATGCGGGTATCACTACACCAGTAAAGCATGAGGATTTAGAAGGACTTACAGATGAATGGATAGATAAAATAATGGCAACTAACTTTAGAGGAAGTTTTGCTATGTGTAGAGCTATGAAAGATTTGTTGCTTAAAAGTCAAGAAGAAACCTCTTTAATTGTAAATATTTCATCTATTGCGGGAATATATGGAATTGGCTCAAATGTAGCATATTGTGCTTCAAAATCCGCAGTAGATTCTTTAACTAGGTCTTTGGCTAGAGCTTTAGCACCAAAAATAAGGGTGGTTTCTGTTTCCCCTGGGTTTGTGGAAGGAGAATATACTAAAAATTTTGATTCTTCTTTTCTTAAAAATCAAATGGACAATACTCCATTAGAAAGGTTTGCTCAAGGCCAAGATGTTGCAAAAGCCGTTTTTTCGGTGGCTACACAATTAACATTTTCAACAGGAAATATTATAACAGTAGACGGTGGCCGCCTTTTGAAATAATTATTAAATTTGTTAAAAGCATTTTGTTACTATTTTGAAAATAATTAATTCTAGGATGGGTCAGAAGTTTTTTGGGTTGAAATTACCAAATTTGAGAATAGCAGAAAATTTGTAAAGGATAAGTATTTGCTTTTAAATACTTTTGTTGAAAAAATACATTTTAGAAATAAAATATGCAAACAGGAATTTTTGACAATCAAGTAGTTATCATTACTGGTGCAGCAATAGGCATTGGTTTTGAAATTGCTGACAAACTGGCTAGCCAAGGGGCTAAAGTTATTCTTAACGATATGGATGAGCTTTTAGCAAATAGTGCAGCAAATAAAATAAAATTCAAAGGGTATTCTTGTGAACCATTTGTAGGGGATATTTCAGAAATTGAAATAATTGAGAAAATTGTAAAATTTGCAGTAGAAACTTATGGTAAATTGGATATTTTAATTGCGAATGCAGGGATAACAACGTTTGGAGATTTTTGGGAGTATCAGCCTTCTTCTATGAACCATTTATTACAAGTCAATCTCTTTGGCACCTATTTTATTACCCAAGCTGCCACTAAACAAATGGTGGCTCAAGGACACGGTGGTAGCGTTTTATTAACATCTTCTGTAACTGCCCGTGCAGCTCATAAAAATTTAGCAGCTTATGGCATGACAAAAGCTGCAATAGATCAATTAGCAAAAAACCTAATAGTAGATTTGGCTCCTCATCATATTAATATTAACACCATTGTACCAGGAGCAACTCTCACCGAACGTACCTTAGAAGATGCAGAATACATAGAAACCTGGTCTAGAATAACCCCATCTGGTCGCCCTGCTTCAGTTTCTGATGTGGCTAATGCTGCACAATTTTTAGTTTCTCCTTTTTCAAGGCAAATCACGGGTCAAAATCTTGTTATTGATGGTGGATGGACTTCCGTTGGAGTTTCACCTTACAATTAAAATTTATTATGAAAAAAAGAAAATTTTTTACATTAATTAGTCAGTTGCTTTTTACTAAAATACCCTATGTTTTTGGTTTTAGTATTTTGCTTTTATTTGCAAGTAGTGCTCAATCAAAAAAAGTAAGCACGCCAAAGGGTATTGATAATTGGAAGCTGGGTTTGTCTTTATACACATTTAGTACAATGTCATTTCCAGAGCAGCTAAATTATGCTGATAGCGTAGGCATTAAATATGTAGAGGGTTTCACTTTTGCTAAAGCTGGTGCTGATCTTAATGACAGCCTAATTACGAATTTGTCGGTGTCAGGCATTGAGAATTTGAAAGCTAAAATTAAAAAGAAAAGCATTAAAATGGAGTCCATTTATATAACAGGGGGTAAAACTGTAGCCCTTTGGAAGCGAGATTTTGAAATTGCTAAACGCTTTGAGGTAAAATTTGTAACAGCCGAGCCTCCTAAAAATATGTGGGATAGTGTAGACAGCTTAGCTAAGGTCTATGGAATGAAAGTAGCACTACACAATCACTGGAACGGCAACAGTATATATTGGCATCCCGATTCTGTTCTTGCAGCTATAAATGGTCATTCAAGTTTTGGTGCTTGTCCGGACCTTGGTCATTATCCCAAGTCTGGGATAAATCCTTTGGAAGCCGTGAAAAAATTAGAAGGAAAAATAATAGGTATTCATCTAAAGGACATCGCAGAGTATAACAATATCTTACTAAAAGATGTCATAGTTGGAACTGGGATAATTGATTTTCCAGCTATTTTCGATGAATTAAAAAGACAACATTTTAAAGGAATAATTAACATAGAAAGAGACACTAAAGAATTGCCGAACAATTTAAATTCGGTAAAACAAACAGTTAATTATTATTATAAAACTTTGAAACTCTCAGGTCCCATTTTTCCGCAAAAGGAACGCTAAACTTTAATGATTGATATGATGAAACTAAAAATAATACTAGTTTGTCAAATCAACAAAATTTAAGTTCCGGTAGAACACGTATTGGCCATACACTATAAATTTGTAGTTTCGACATTTTTAAACACATAAGCCCAGTGCTTTTTTAGCAAAAGGCTAGCCCTAATATAAAACTAGAAAATGAATAAAAACATGCAAAGAATGTAGCCTATATAGAGTTTTGAGGAGTTGATTAAAAAGTAAGGCTTTTAAAAATCGAAAAAACCAATAAAAAAAGTTAGATATGAAATGTATTTTGAATTTTGTTTTATGAAATTAAAATTATGCGTTTAGTTTATTCTTTATTTTTTATTTTGCTTTTTTTGTTTTCATGCGAAAACAAAATTGACCCAAAGGAATTAAAAGCTTTTGGAAAAATACCAGATTATGATTGGGTATTTCCTGAAGCTGAAATGAAAATAATAAATATTAATTTGGGTCAGGCCAATTGGGACAAAATTCAAAGAGATATGGAAGCTCGAACTGCCAGAAAGTTTGGAAGCCCAACCACAATACCCGGAGTAGTTCCGCTTCCAGTAAATGGAGGCTTAGACGCTGTGCCGGGTGACCCCATATTTGTCGAAACAGAGGTCAATCAAGGTGATTTTACTTGGAGAAAAGTTGGATTTAGACTTAAAGGTAATGCTTCCTTGTCCGGTTCGTGGAGAAGTGGAATCTATAAATTACCTTTTAAGTTACAGTTCGACGAATTTGAAGACCAATACTCAGAAGTCAAAAATCAGCGTTTTTATGGGTTTAGAGAATTGTCTTTTGCTCCTAGCTATGGAGACAATACTTTTATGAAGGAAAAACTACTAACTGATTTGTTTAGAAAAAGTGGGGTAATGGCTTGTAAAGTAGCATATTATAAGGTCTTTATTGATTTTGGCCAAGGACAAAAATATTGTGGAGTTTACCAAGCTATTGAGAGCGTGGAAGATAAAATGGTAGAAACACAAAGTGGTATAAAAGGAGGAAATGTGTATAAGCCGGAGTCAAATATGGTTCAGTTTTTAGTCAATCAGTTTGAAAAACAAAATAATAAAGAATTGGGTGATTACACAGATGTAAAGGCATTAATTTCTGTACTTAATAGCAATTCCCGTTTATCTGAGCCCGAAAAGTGGAAAAATGATTTAGAAGCAGTGTTCAATGTGAAAGGATTTCTTAAATATTTGGCCGTTAACAATACGATTGGAAACTGGGATAGCTATGGGCAGATTACTCATAATTATTTTTGTGCTAATTTAAATGGGGTCATTAACTGGATTCCATATGATTTAAATCTTTCGTTTCAATTGAAAGGAGGAAATAATCGGACCGCTTTGACCATGGAAATGAAGGAAGTTGGTAACCAATGGCCACTTATTAGATATATTATCAACGATCCCGCGTATTATTCTTTTTATAAAGAAGCAGTAAAAGAGTTTATAGAAAATACATTTACTCCCGCTAAAATGAGGGAGTATATCAATATACATAAGGCAATTTTACTGCCTAATTTTACGGGAATTGCTGTGGAAGTACCACCTTATTCTACCCTACCCAATCCTCAAAGTTTTGTGCAATCAGTTTCAGATTTGGAAAGATATATTAATGATAGACACGCTGCAGTTTCTATTTTTGTGAAAAATTAAATGTAGAATTTTTGACAATTTAAGCCTCTCTTCAATTTAACTATTTGGTTATTATGTCAACCATAATTTGATTTGTTCACTCGTTAAATTGCCACCACAAAGTATTGTAGCCACTGTTTGATTTTTAAAATAATTTGGGTTCTCCAAAATCGCCGCAATTCCCACAGCACCCGATGGTTCGGATACAACTCCTAAATGTTGATGGATAAGTTGCAT
>JANNWE010000561.1:0-7481 GCA_031414675.1 Cytophagaceae bacterium | reverse complement strand
AATAAAGAAATTGAAACAACTGTAAAACTTCCAAAAGATTTGATTTTTGAAACTTTTGGAAATAATATGGAAACATCACTTAAAATAGAAAGAAAATTTGAAGGAAGTGAGAATTCAAAATTAAAAATATCTGAATTGATAGAACAAAAAGATACAAAAAAAGGAATTCCAGTAAAATTGTTTCCAAATTCTTTTGTTATTTATGAAATAAAAAATTAGATAATTTAAATAAATTTAACCTAAATAAAAAATGACTTCTATTGAAAAAAATTCTTCAAATTCAAAAAAACCTAACTTATCAACTTCAGCGATATGGAATATGAGTATTGGGTTTTTAGGAATACAAATGGGTTTTGCATTGCAAAATGGAAACGCTAGTAGAATTTTATTAAATTTTGGTGCAAATGTAGAAGAACTTTCCTGGTTTTGGATTGTAGCCCCTTTAACCGGAATGATTGTTCAACCTATTATTGGTAAAATGAGTGATAATACTTGGACAAAATTAGGTAGAAGAAGACCATATTTTCTTTTAGGTGCGTGTTTAGCCGCTATTGGTCTATTTCTAATGCCAAATGCAGGAAGCTTTACAAAATTTTTACCCGCACTATGGGTTGGAGCAGGTTTTTTAATGCTAATGGACGCCTCGTTTAACATAGCAATGGAGCCTTTCCGAGCTTTAGTTGGAGATAAACTAAACTCATCTCAAAGAACAAAAGGATTTTCTATTCAGACAGTTTTAATTGGCATTGGTGCAGTTTTAGGGTCTTGGTTGCCTTATATTTTATCTGAGTGGTTTGGAATTGCCAAAACGGCAGAAATTGGTTTTGTTCCGGCCAATGTGGTTTGGTCATTTATAATTGGAGGATTGTCACTTTTGGCTTGTATAATATATACTATTAGCACCACTAAAGAATATACGCCGGCCGAAACTTTAACTTTTGAGGCAACAATTGAAGAAGAAATAAAAAATTCAAACATTCTTTCAGATATTTTAAATATGCCAAAAACCATGAAACAGCTTGGTTTAGTTCAGTTTTTTTCTTGGTTTGGATTATTTAGTATGTGGGTTTATACCTCCTCAGCAATAGCACAGCATATATTTTCACTTCCGGCGTCTGATAAATCCTCAGAAGCTTTTAATGACGCAGGCAACTGGACCGGGTTAATATTTGGTGTTTATAATGGTATTTCTGCTATTTATGCCTTTGTTTTACCACAAATTGCCGACAGAATTGGTAGAAAAAAAACCCATGCTATTTCCTTATTATTTGGAGCATTAGGTTTAATTTCTATATATTTCGCACCTAACAAAGAATTTCTTATTTTTTCTATGATTGGTGTTGGCATGGCTTGGGGAAGCATTTTAGCTATGCCATATGCAATTTTAGGCGGAGCTCTTCCAACAAAAAAAATGGGAGTATATATGGGAATTTTCAATTTATTCATTACAATACCCCAAATTTTCAACGCTATAATTGGAGGTTTGATTTTAAAACACTTTTTTAATGGACATGCCATTTATAGCCTTGTTTTAGGGGGTGTTTGTTTTATTTTTGCTGCTATATCTGTAATTTTAGTAGATGACAAAGATGAAACACTAAATAATTTTTAAAAATACTTTTCAGATTTAAGGAGTTATTAGAAATAAAACTTTAAACACAAAGCCAAGACATTAGATATGTTACTTAATTTATTTCAAAAAATGATGGTAAAATGAGAGCTATTTACGATTTTTGCAAATATTTCAAAAAAAATGAAAGTATTAGAAAAGATAATTGACAATTTAGATACTGTATTTAGAGGAGATGCATGGCATGGTCCTTCAGTTATGGAAATTATCAATAGCTTACCTATTGAAAAAGTTGTTCAAAAAAAAGAATTTTCTAACCAGACGATTCCTCAACACATTTTTCATTTAATGGCTTATAGAAAATTTGTTATTGAAAAGCTGAATGACAATATTCATTATAGTCTAGATACAGAAGAAGATAACTGGGGAAATGAAAATGACATAAATCCAAAAAATTTCAGTATTTTGATCGAAAATTTAAAAAAAAGTCATTTTGAATTAATAAAAACGCTAGAAAACCTAGATGATGATATTTTAGAAAAAGGAGTTCCCGGTGAACATTATAATTATTATAAACTATTAAATGGGCTTATTCAGCATGATACCTATCATTTAGGAATGATTTGGGTTCTGTGGGAATAAAAAAACAAAAAAAACATGGCAGAAAAAAAGAATAATTTGAATTTAGAACGGATTATTAGTTTGTTAAATACCACTTTTCATGGTGGTGCTTGGCATGGCCCTTCAGTTCTAGAATTAACTAAAGGTTTATCAGCTAAAGAAGCCGCCTTCAAAGCAGGAAATGTACATACAATTGCAGAATTGATATATCACATGACTAGTTGGAGAATTTTTGCAGTTAAACGACTTCAAGGAGATGATACTTACAACATAGATGATGAAAAGTTAAACTGGGGAAATTTTGCTAAAATAGATCAGTTTGAACTAGAAACTTTGATGATGGAGATGACTCTTAGTCAAGACGAATTAGTTAAAGAACTGCAAGAAAAAACCGACGATTTTTTAGACAAAATAGTTCCAGGAAGCGATTATACCTATTATACTTTAATTCATGGAATTATTCACCACGATCTTTATCACAGTGGTCAAATCGCTGTTATTAAGAAATTAGCTGGCAAATCAATAAGTAAATTCTCTGACGATGATTTTGAAAGTAGCCGTTACTTTGAAGATGATTTTGATAATAATCTAATTTAAAAATTCAATTACATTTTAATCCGCTTTTGTAAATTTAGAAGTTCTACCAAGTATAGAAATACCAATAAACCCTCTAACATTTAGTAATTTAGAATTTACAAGATGCATTTCTGAAGAATAGGTTTTACCATTATTTGGGTCATAAATTTTGCCGTTTTCCCAATTATTCTCAGATTTTCTTTCAAAATTCTTTAAAAATACCAAACCAATTAGCGTATTGTTTTTTGATTTTAAATCTGGATTAAACTGATCTAATTTAGGATTTCCTTCTTTGTTCAATGGGTCTTTTAACCATACTATTTTGCCGAATAGTTTTTCTCCTTTTAAGTAGAATTGAACCTTGGCTGTTTTTTCTTCATTAAACCAAGTTCCTTTCGTAATATCTTGCGAAAATGATAAAAAAGAAACTCCAATTACAAATAATGAACTCAAAATAATTCTTTTCATATTACCTTAGAAGTTTTAAAATTGAAAATAGTTTAAAAACAATACTCGTCGAAATTATACCAACAAAAGCACCAAATAGTATATCAAATGGAAAATGTAATCCCAAATATATACGACTATAGCTCACCAAAATTGCCCAAAATATCAAAAATAGATATAATTTATATTTCTTTTTGAAAACAAATAAAATTGAAAATGCCAAAGCAAATGAAGTGGAAGCATGAGACGATACAAATCCGAATTTACCACCGCAATCTCCAACTAATATCATAAAACCTTTTAAGGAATCTGAATGGCAAGGTCGAAGCCTTCCAAAAAAAGGTTTAAATATCCCAGAAGCAATATAATCGCTAATACCGACAGATACTAAAATAATGGTCACATAAATAATTGCTTTATTTCTAGTATTGGATTTGAAAATTAAATACACTAAAAATAAATAAAAAGGGATCCAGGTCTTGGAATTACTTATAGCTAACATAATCCAATCTAAATTAGGATTATGGTAAGAATTAAGCCATAAAAACAAAGAATGATCTATTTGATTAAAAAAAGTCAACAATTTAATTAGTTTTTAGAATCCGATTTTTTGCCTAGCCGCGGAAATAGTCCTTTTTGCAATTACTTCTGCTTTTTCCTCTCCTATTTTTAATTTTCTTTCTAATTCAATTAAATTGCTCACATAAAAATTAAAAACTTCTCTTTGATTTTTATATTTACACAATAAAACTTCAAGTAAATCTTTTTTTGCATGCCCATATCCATACCCCCCTTTTAGATAGTTATCTCTCATTTCTGCAATTTGACTACTATTTGCTACTAAAGAATATAACTTAAAAACTATACAAATATCTGGATTCTTTGGCTCCTCTAAAGGAGTAGCATCTGTAACAATCCGTTTAATCTGTTTGTATAAATCATTTTCAGGTAGAAAAACATCAATATAATTATTAGAAGATTTACTCATTTTATTTCCATCAATACCTGGAACTACCATAACAGATTCATTAATTAAGGCTTCAGGCAAAACGAAAACTTCACCATAAGTTCTATTAAAAGCCTCTGCCATGTCTTTTGACATTTCTAAATGCTGTTTTTGATCTTTTCCAACTGGAACAAATTCGGCCTGATACAACAATATATCAGACGCTTGCAAAACTGGATAAGTAAACAATCCTGCATTCACATCCGATAATCTATCAGATTTATCTTTAAATGAATGGGCGTTTGCAAGCATTGGATAAGGTGTTAAGCACAATAGATACCACATTAACTCTGTATGATATGCTGCTAATCGTGATTGTCTATAAAAATAGTTTTTTTCGGAGTCAAAACCACAAGCTAGCCAAGCTGCTGCCACTGAATTGGTATTTTCTATTAAAGTAGTTCGGTTTTTAATAGTAGTCATAGAATGAAGATCAGCTATAAATAAAAAAGATTCATTATCAACAGAGGCTGATAAAGCAATAGCTGGCTCAATCGCACCTAATAAATTACCCAAATGTGGCTTACCACTGGCTTGTATTCCAGTTAAAATTCTTGACATAAATTTGAAATGCTGATATTTACATTTAATTTTTCATAAAATTAGACATTAAAAAAATGATAGAGCAAACAACATTAGAATTTTTAAAAAATTTACAACAAAATAATACCAGAGAATGGTTTAACGAAAATAGAAATCCCTATGAAAACGCTAAAATTAATTTTATAAATTTTTGTGACGAACTACTCCAAAAATTAAAAACAATTCAACCTAATTTACTCCATACTGAAACTAAAGACTGTATTTTTAGAATTAATAGAGACATAAGATTTTCAAAAGATAAAAGTCCTTACAAAAATTTCTTTTCTGCAGGTTTTGGACCGGGAGGAAGAAAATCAGGAAAAATAGATTTCTATTTCCATGTTCAAAATAATGAAACGTTTTTAGGAGGCGGAATGTGGCAACCCACTTCTGACCACCTTTTTAAATTTAGGCAAGAATTAGATTATAATCCAGAAAAATTAAAAGCCATTATTTTCTTGAATTCTTTTAAAGTAAGCTTTCCTATTATAAGTGGTGAAAAATTAAAAACGTCACCTAAAAATTATAATACTGAACACCCTGAAATTGAACTTTTAAAATACAAAGAACTTTTTTTCATGAAAAAGTTTAGTAATGTTGATGTAATGAATTCAGATTTTATTGAAAACTTATTTAATCACTGTATAATTCTAAAACCATTCTTAGATTATTTAAATGAATTGTTTTATGGAAGCTAAAACCCAAACAGAACAATATTCTTTAAATTAATTAATTTTCAAAATAAAACAAACAATTACACAATTTATACTTTATTCAAATATTCAACTGAAAAAATACTTGTTTTCTAACAATTATTCATTTTTAAATTGATTTAGATATTATTTTTATTGTACTATTCTAATTATTTATATTTTTTTTTAAATTAAATGTTATTTTTAAACCTAATTTTTTAATAATTGAAAAAATAATATTCTGTTTTATTAGGAATAAACAAAATTTAATACATAAATTTGTCTCAATAAAACAACAACATTATGAGAAATAAAATAGACAAAGAAACATATGATTGGTTATTTAAGGTTATTGGATTTTTCGCAATCTTATTAACTTTAGTTACCCTATTACTTTCTATTGATTTAAAAGGATTTTCTCCAAAGACATTAAATTTTTCAAGTTCTTTATTGTTTTTGATTGTAGCTGTTGGATTATGGATTAGAATCGAATATCTTAAATTATACAATATTCAGTCCTACAGAAATAAAAGAATTCCACTTTGGTTAACAGCAAGCATTGCTTTTGTAGTTGGAATTTTCAGATTATTCTAAAAATATATCATTAATATCTTAAAGGGCTTTATTGCCCTTTTTTTATTTGCAAACTTTTTTGCTTGACCCTCTATTTCCCAATTAAGTCAAAATCTTTATATTTTAGTTTTCTGATTTTTAAATTTATCATTAATTTAAAAACATTATTATTTAAAAAACTGTTTTTTAAGGAAAATGCGTTTTCAATGAGGTCTATAATCTTTTTCTTTTTTTCTTTTTTCTTTATTTTTTCTTTTGCCTATTCTCAAAAATTCGGAAGTATTACTGGGAAAATTATTAACAAAAATACTCAGGAGCCTTTACCATTTGTTAATATTCAATTGTCAGGTACATCCAAAGGTGTTACTAGCGATGAAGATGGCAAATTCAGGATTTCGGATATTCCAGTTAAAACCTATAATTTACAATTCAGTTATGTGGGCTTTAAACCATTTACCATTTTTAATATTGTTATCAATGTCGGTAATGAATCATCTTTAAACGTTGAATTAGAAGAGCTTACCAAATCTTTAGAAGCAGTAGAAATTAAAGGCAAAAAAGAGACCACTTACACTACCAGTTTAGAAACTCCATTAAGTATTCAAAAACTAACTACCGAAGAAATTAAGGCTAGCCCAGGTGGTAATTTCGATATTAGTAAAGTTATTCAAATATTACCAGGAGTTGGTGGTGGTGCTGGTGGAGGAACTTTTAGAAATGATATTATTATAAGGGGCGGCGGATCTAATGAGAATGTATTTTATTTAGATGGAATTGAAGTACCAGTAATCAACCATTTTCAAACGCAAGGTAGCAGTGGAGGGCCACAAGGAATTCTAAATGTAAGCTTTATTGAGGATGTAAAATTAAGCACTTCCGCATTTGATGCGAAATATGATAACGCCTTAAGTTCAGTCTTTCAATTTAAACAAAAAAATGGTAATCCAAATAGCCTGCAAGGTAATTTAAGGTTAAGTGCTACGGAACTTGCCACTACTTTTGAAGGTCCTATTTCTAAAAAAACTACTTTTTTGGCTTCCGCCAGAAGATCTTATTTGCAATTGTTGTTTAAGGCTATTGACTTGCCTATAAGACCAAATTACTGGGATTTTCAAACCAAAATTAATCACCAATTAAATAAAAAAACCACGCTAACATTTATTGGTTTAGGAGCAATCGATGAATTTAGTTTTGCAGTGCCAGAAAACTATTCTGCTGAAAAAGCTGCCACCATAAATTCTGCACCTTCTGTAAATCAATGGAATTATACGGTTGGCTTGTCATTAAAAAGACTTGTAAAAAATGGATATTTCAACATTGCTCTTAAACCAATAAATGTTAGCGTGGTTTTTTTATTTAATTGGTGATTAATTTTGGTTTGAAAATCCCAGTAATTTGGTCTTATAGGCAAGTC
>JANNWE010000560.1:0-2155 GCA_031414675.1 Cytophagaceae bacterium | reverse complement strand
AAAACGTATTATTTAAAAAATTATTGGTCCCAACCATTCAAAAAAGTGGCTATACTATTTTAGTCGACAACCTTTCCAATCAAAAAAATATAAAAGTGTATATAAACAAGTCGAAAGATTTGGCTGCAGAAAAAGTGGGGGTTATAGCCCAAGCGAGAGGAGAAATTTACTATGCCGGGCAAGTTATGATGTCTCAAGATAACATTTTGCTCACTATTCCAAAAGAACAATTGCCTCAAGGAACTGTACAAATCACGCTTTTTAATGAAAAAGGTGAACCTCAAACCGAGCGTTTGGTTTATATGCATTTAAATAAATTGGCTGAAACAAAAATTACTACGAACAAACCATTTTTTGCACCAAAAGAAAAAGTTACAATGGAGATACTCGCCACAAATCCAGATGGAAAACCATTAGAAGGTGAATTTTCTTTGTCAGTGGTAGATGCATTTCAAATTGAAAATCAAGCAAACGAAGGAACAATTATAAGCTATCTTACGCTTAGTTCAGAAGTAAATGGACGAATAGAACAACCGGGGTATTATTTCGACAAAACCAATACGAGTGCCCCCATTCAATTAGACATTTTGATGCTAACCCAAGGCTGGAGACGATTTAATTGGGAAAGTGTCGTAAATAATGTGGAAGTGAAAACACCATTCTTGTTCGAAAGAGGACTAGGTATTTCAGGCGAAGTAAGAACTTTTTCTGGAAAAAAAATTGAAAAGCCTTTCGATTTATCTTTAGTAATAAATGATGATGCTAACGATGGGGGTTTTATGATGGGAGCCACAGACGAAAAAGGAAGATTTGAATTTATTGGCCTAAACTATTCCGAAAATGCAGAAATAGTGATTCAGATAATGACAGATAAAAACAAAAAAAACACTTCTTTTTTGATTGATTCCTTGGGCTCTCCTAAAATTTTTGAAAACAAAATACCATATAGCCCAGCCATAGCTAAATCTGATGAATTTGATAAATATCTTAAAAGGGCAAAAGATGCACAAAAAATACGAAAAGATCAATTAGCTTTAGAGCAATCGCTTAACGAAATAGTAATCAAAGGCAAAAAAACGGATATCGTAAGAAACGCCAAAGTACTTTATAGAAAAGAAGAAGCAACTACGCTATCAATAGCCGATGATACCCGTTTTCAAGGATATCCTGATATCTTTCAAGTTCTTAAGGGACGCATTCCAGGTGTAACTGTTTCAGGTAGCCCAACCAACCCATCTGTGGTCATTAGAGGAATTTCATCTATATCATTAAGTTCAGAACCTATGTACTTGATAGATGGAGCCCCAGTAGATAAAACCCAGATGTTAAATATGATGGTAACAGAAGTAGATGAAATAGATGTTTTAAAAGGCCCTTCGGCGGCATCTTTATATGGAGACAAGGCTAGAAACGGTGTAATTTCGGTACTTACTAAAGCTGGCAGTGGGAAATATGATTCCCTAAATGATGTGGATGGCTTAAAAGTGATAAAAAAGTTGGGTTATCAAAAAGTGAAAGAGTTTTACCATCCCAAATACGAAGATGCCAATCAAAGTAGCCAGCCAGACTACAGAACCACCGTGTATTGGAACCCGAGTATTAAAACCGATAAAGAAGGCAAAGCATTTGTTACTTTTTACACAACAGACGCTTCTACTTTACTACAAGTTCAGCTTGAAGGTCTTTCCTATGAAGGCATACCGGCAGTAGGAAAAACACAATTTGAGGTAAGATAATAGAATTAATATAGGTCAGCACCTAAGGTCAGACCGGACTATATAGTTCAGCACCAAAGGTCAGACCGGACTATATAGTTCAGCACTAAAGGTCGGCACATAAAAATAAAGTACTCATTGGTTCAGCAACAAAACTAAAGCCAGAATAAAATAAAAAAATTCAACCAAAAAAATATTGCTTCTTCTCGAGTACTTACTTCCGTAGAATTGGACTCAAAACTCGATTTGATCTTGTGTGTAGTTTAATTGAAAATTTGTTAATTCTGACATAAAAAAACTAGGTTTCAATTGTAAAAAAACTTTCTAAATACCATTACCTAAAATAAAAGGAAAAAGATTTATCTTTGCTATTAAACCTAAGTATTCCCTTTAATATGCTATACTCATTATTTTTATACCTTGACCAAGTATTTGACTTT
>JANNWE010000559.1:0-9624 GCA_031414675.1 Cytophagaceae bacterium | reverse complement strand
AAATTACAAAAAAAACCAATGACCTCTTCAAAAAAATTGAAATAGACAACCTAAAATAGTGGCGGAGTTAGGGTTTAACTGTTTAAAAAAGACAAATTCATTATCTAAATGAGCCTAAAATTTTTAGCAGTTCATTGATTTTTATTTGTTTTCTATAACAATAGAGATTTTTTAATTTTAATTACATCCTTTAATTTCTGCTTTAAATGTACTCCACTTTTCGACAACAAAACCTGGTTTCAAAAGTATAGAATTACCCGCCTCGTAAGTAACATTGGGGGCCGGCGTAAAGTTAGGATTGCCTATTTTCTTATCCGATTCTATTGAGCTAACTGCTTTTGTAATTGATTTACCTGTGCTGATGTTTAAATCAACTACTGCATTAGCCTGAGCAACACCAATAGTTACTGTCGCTGATCCTCCAGTGCTACATTGAATTAAATAGGTTGTAGTCATTGCCGGACTAAAAGTCGCAGTAGTACCTGTTACTGTATTCGTACCACCTAACCATGAAACAAATCCAGCACATCCACTCGCTGAAAGCGTAATGGAGGAATTGGGACAAATCACAGGATTTTCAGGAGAAATAGCTAAAAAAACTTGCCCATTGCAGTTATTACTTTGAGTAATAATTATGTTTGCTTCGGCACTCACACACGAGAAGCTGGATTCGCAAAAGGCTCTATAGGTGCCAGGCTCGGTTACGATACGGGTGTTGCTGTTTGTCAAAGGCAATATTCCATTTTGATTTAGAGTAGTAGTACTCCATCTAAAAATATCGGTAATAGAGGAGCAAGTACCAGTTATAATCACACTACCTCCTTTACAAATCACCAAGTTATCGGCACTTAAAATTGGTATTGAAGGTTTTGGGTTAACTATCACTGATGTAGTTGCTGTAACACTACATCTACTTTCATTTGTAACTGTTAACGTATAAGTTCCTGCTGCTGAAACGGTGGCATTGCTTATCGAAGGATTTTGGTCTGTTGAAGTGAAGTCATTTGGACCTGACCAAGAATAAGTACCAACATCTCTGCTAGTAAGATTCAAGGTATTTCCATCACAAATGGGAGAATTGCTACTTGCCGATGCTTTTGGGGTAGCGTTTACCGTTACTGCAACCGATGCAGTAGCTGAACAACTACTTGCATTTGTAATCGTTAAGGTATAAATTCCTGTTGCTGAAACGGTGGCATTGCTTATCGAAGGATTTTGGTCAGTTGAAGTAAAGTCATTTGGAGCTGACCAAGAATAAGTACCAACATCTCTGCTAATTAGATTCAAGGTATTTCCATCACAAATGGGAGAATTACTACTTGCCGATGCTTTTGGGGTAGGGTTAACTGTTACTTGGTTTGTGGCAACTCTACTACTTTCTGATTCCTCATTTTTGCAACTTGCAAAATAAGTTATTGTTTCATTTGGGCTTTGACTCAAAGGCGAACCACTCCCGATACTTTCACCACCCAAAGCTTGATTATACCAAATAACAATACCTGATTCACATGTGGCTGAAAGTAAAATTGGATTTCCTGCACATATACTTGTATGTGAGGCATTTACCAGCGTAGGCTCAAGGATATCAGTACCCGTACCCACTATATCAAAAGTATAAGGATTTTCATCGTCATCGTCATTTGCTATGCTAATACTTGCCTTGCGCTTTTCAGCAGCAGATGGATTGAATGTTAATTCAAAAGTCGTGCTACCAGTACTAGCATCAATAGGGGAAGTGGGTTGCACGCTTACTGTAAAATCTTCTGAATGAATACCTGAAACAATGACCTTATTTGGAGAATTGATTAAATTTAATATTTGAGAACCCGTATTTTCAATGATAAAAGTTCTGCTTATTGAACCCGAGGATACATTTTGCAATCCAAAATCGGTATGGTCGGTGGAAGAAGGTGTATCATCACCATCAGCAATAGTAAAGTCATTGCCTTTGATGTTTATTTCGGGAGATAGAGTAAGTGATCCTGTACCTTGAATGACAAAATTATAAGGATTTTCATCGGCATCATTATTGGCAATACTAATACTTGCCGTGCGTAATCCAGCAGCTGATGGATTGAAAGTTACTTCAAAAGTTGTGCTACCAGTGGTAGCATCAACAGGAGAAGTGGGTTGCACGGTTAGGGTAAAATCGACTGAATTAGTACCTGAAACAATGACACTATTTGGAGAATTGGTTAAATTTAATATTTGAGAACCCGTATTTTCAATAGTAAAAGTTTTGCTTATTGAACCCGAGGATACATTTTGCGATCCAAAATCAGTGTTGTCCATTATAAAAGGTGTATCATCACCATCAGCTATAGAAACTTCATTGCCTTTAATGTTTATTTCTGGTGAAGAAGTGGCCGTTCCTTTTAAAGTAAATATATAACTTCCTTCTAAATTGGGATCATTACTAATTATACTGATTTCTGCTGTTCTTACTCCCATTGCCGAAGGCGTAAAAATAACTTGGAAAGTGCTGCTACCATTGTAAGCTGCCAATGGCGATGTGGGAAATGCAGTAACGGTAAAGTCTCCCGCATTTGCTCCTATAATGTCAACCAAGGTTTCATTAGTAAGAGTTAATTCAGTTCCAGTGTTTTCAATGGTAAATGTTCTGACAATACTGCTTGAACCTAAATTTACACTTCCAAAATCTGTATTATCTTCGGTTCTTGGGGAATTGTCTCCGTTTTGAATTAATAGCTCATTACTTCTGATACTCATTATTGGGGTAGTAGGGCAGAAAGGTGCGTCTCCAGTAATCGTCCAGCCTTTACCTTCCCCTATCAAATTTGTTCTATCTTCGGTGGACAAGCAATATTTTAGTCCGTTGGCCCCCATATTTACCTGTGTTGCTGTACCCGCATTGAAACTCGTGAGGGTGGCATCATAATTGGCTAAACCCATTCCAGAATTATCAAGAAAGTTTCCTAAGTTTACATTACTTTGCAATTGGTTGCCCCAAGAGGCTAAGCTTTTATTAAAGGCTTCACAATTAAAAAACATATAACTCATGTTAGTAGCTGATGCTACACTAAAGCTGTTAGGCAAAGCTTTGTTATAAGTAATACAACCAGAAAACATACCTATCATATCTGCCACAACCGAGGTATTAAATCCTTCAGGAAAAGCTTGGTTAAAAGAACTACAGTTTTCAAACATATAACTCATATCACTTACAGCTGAGGTGTTTGGAATATCAGTGGCATTGAGTTTCATATTCGAACAACCAGAAAAAGCTCTATTCATATTTGACCAAGCAACATCGCCCCATTGTTCAATTGAAATTAATCGCTGTCGGTCAGAGGAAAAAGCCATTGTAACTCTATGAAAATTTGCAGGAAAAATTTGCAGTTCAATAATCCCATTTGTAGGTAAATTAAAAATTTCACCATTGACAATAATACCCGAGCCACTTCTTCCAGCAGGTACTGTCGTCCATGAGTAGTTCACATCGCCTGACGTTTCCAAAGCCAGGTTTAGATAGTTTTCATTTCCATTTTTGGAGAGATCCCACCGAGTAATAAAAGGCTTAGTGCCTCCAAAGCCTTTTATGTCAAACCTGAAGGGTTCTTCACCAGTAGCGTCGTTGTCTATACTGATGCTAGCCATTCTTGTTCCAGCTGCTGAAGGCGTAAAAGTAACTTGGAAAGTGGTTGTGCCACTGTAAGCTGCTAATGTTGAGGTAGTAGGCATTTGTGTAACGACGAAATCGCTTGCATTTGCTCCTGAAACGGCCACCAATGGAGTACCACTTAGCGTTAATGGAAGCCCTGTGTTTTCAATAGTGAAGGTTCTGACAATATTTCCTGAGCTCAAATCTATCGAACCAAAGTCCGTATGATTTTCAGCTGATGGCTTGGTGTCATTATTCCTAATAGAAATATCATTACCTCTGATACCCATTATTGGGGCATTAGGGCAGAAAAGTTCATCCCCAGTAATCGTCCATCCTTTGCCATCTCCGTCTTCGCTCATTTGACCAACTAAAATTGACCTATCACTTTCAGATAAGCAATATTTTAATCCAGCAGCACCCATGGTTCTCCCTGTAGCTGTTCCAGCCCTAAAGCCCGTTAGTGTGGCATCATAATTGGCCAAACTCATACCGGAATAATCAAGGAAGCCATACAAATTTACATTATCATTTAATTGCGGACCATAAGCTGCCAAATTTTGATTAAAGGCTGAACAATTTTCAAACATGGAACCCATTTCGATGACGGATGCTACATTAAAGCTGCTGGGTAATGCTTTGTTATATGTATAACAGTTAGAAAACATTCCGCTCATATATTCAACTGTTGAGGTATTAAAGCTGTTTGGTAAAGCTTTGTTATATGTACTACACTCAGAAAACATGCCGCTCATATCTGTCACCGCCGAGGTATTAAATCCCTCAGGCAAAGCTTGGTTAAATGAACTACAACGTTGAAACATGTAACTCATATCACTTACGGCTGAAGTGTTTGGAATATCAGTTGCATTGAGTTTCATATTCGAACAACCAGAAAAAGCATAACCCATACTTGTCCAAGCAACATCTCCCCATTGTTCTATTGAAATTAATTTTTTTTGGTCGTTGGAAAAGGACATGTTCATTCTATCAAAATTAGCAGGGAAAATTTGCAGTTCTATAATCCCATTTGTAGGTAAATCAAAAATATTTCCATGGTCAATAATACCCGAGCCACTTATTCCAGCAGGTACCATCGTCCATGAGTAATTCACTTCTCCTGACGATTGCATATCGAAACTTAGAAAGCCATCATTTCCTAGCTTGGACATGTCCCAACGGGTAATAAAAGGCCTTGCATTATAGTTTTTCTTAGAAGTGTTCATTTGATTTTCATCCTTCTTTACTCTGTCATTTGACGCTTTTTTGTCGGAATTATTTCCGTTCAAATTTGTCTTAATAATAGAAGGACTTAAATTAGAAATTTGCCCTGCAAGCCATAAAGCATTTAGAGATAAACTCATTTTTTGAGATTTACCTTCTATAACGCCAAATAGAAGGCAGAAAGCTAAAATAATCCTAACAATAAGAACACTTTTTAGTCGGTTTCTAAAGGTTTGTAAAGTGAAAGTCATAAAAATATATTTTGGTTTGAATGATATTAAAAATTGAAAGTATTCTGATTTCTAATTAGAAATCGGCAATAAATGCGTACCAAAAGTTGAAAGCCAAACTTGCTGGTTTTCTTTTCTGCGTCTGGATACCGTCATGGAAAGCTTATTTTTTAGTTGAACTTTGCTCTCATCCGCAGCTTTTACAAATTTGATATTCACAATGCATGAGCGGTTGACTCGATAGAAGAATTGGTTTGTCATTAAGGCACGCTCAACCTCTTTGAGTGTAAACGACTCAGTAGTACATTTACCCGACTCGAAATGAATTTTGGTATAATTGGTATCCGCCTCAAAATACATAATGTCTTTGAGGTCATGGTGTACTTTTCTTCTTAACTTTAGCAGTTCCATGTAGCTTTAAATTTTGGTTTTTTGGGTAACTAAGTGTTCCTCATTTAGAAGAGTATAGTAAATGTCACCGTTTAATAAAAATCTCCAAAATCAAAGGGACGAATGAAAGGCCTGATGGGACGAAAGTTAGGAATTGAAAAAATTTAACTTTTTAAGCAGCTCATTTTTAAAGCTTTTACTTACCAGCAAGGTATTAAGGCCTATACCAATGGTGCCGATTGAGAGCGTGTCGATGTGCTTTAGGTTTACTATAAAGGAGCGGTGTATTTGTTGGAAATAAGTAGAAGGAAGTATCTTACAGAATTTTGATAAATGGGAACGAATAATTAGTTTTTCTTTTTCCAGCTGCAGCTCTAGATAATTCTTATATGCTTGAATGTACTTGATATTGGCCGGCTCTATTTTTTTAAACAGATTATTGTCTTTTACAAAAATGCTTTGATTTATACTCTGGTTGCTTTCATTTACCCAATTTTCTGTGGACAGATGGATGGTTTTTTTCTCTTTAGGATAATTCTTTAAGGCTATTACGACCGCCCAATAAACATTGGCCCGAGTAAAAGGCTCTAAAATCAGGGTACATAGCAAATGAGAAAATTTATTTTCCTCAAATGTTCATTAGTTTATTTGACGCCATAGCACATTACGTGCAAATTGACTTGTAAACTTTTAATAAATAGGCCACCAAAATTCTATTTCAATGTCAAATGCTCACCTACTTTTACGATCTGGCTATTTTTTCGATTGATTGCCAAAATGTATTCTTGACTTAGATTGTATCTATTCGAAATACTGAAAAGAGTCTCACCTGATTGAACCGTGTGGTATTTGAGGGGAATCGAGTGATCTATGTTTTTAATAATAAGCGTTTGTCCAATTTCAATAATATTAGTTTTCAAGTCATTACTATTTCTTAGGTCTTGGATTGTAATGCCATATTTCTTTGAAATAGAAAAGATTGTTTCACCTGCCTTCACTGTATGGGTTTTTAATTTTTTATCGACTAATCCAGTTCTCATTTGAATATGTCCGTCATTCGTTAATGGCAGTATCTTACTTTCATTATGTTTCTTTTTTACATTCAGCAATTCTCCTACTTCTAAATTTTTTGTATTATCCAAGTCGTTCATAGTGTATAAGTCATTAATGTTAATTCCATACTTTTTTGCAATCGAATAAAAAGTTTCTCCTTTTGCTACACTATGTTTTCCTGATTCTATGACAATTTCCTTTTCTGGAGCTACTGGAGAATTCTTGAAAACAGGGTCATTAGTTTTTGAAGCCTCCTTTACTGAAATCAATTCTTCCGATTTTACCAATACATTAGTAACTTCTTTCCTTAGACCTTGGGAATAAAAGTCTTCATTTAAAACATCTTTACTTTTAGGCTTAGGTAATTCTTTCGAGGCTTGAATGGGGATAAATTCATTCGAAATATGGGCATAAACCAAAGTTTTACTCTCATTTCGAGTTTCTAACACGATTGGTTGCCCATATTTTTGAAGCCAAAGCACTCTCCCTGCTTCTATCCATTCTCCTTCTTTTATTTTGTTTAAAGCTTTGAGATTTTTATACCTTAATCCATACATTTGAGAAACCTCCCAGAGCGTTTGTCCATTTTTAATAGTATGAAACGCGGCCATCCCGATATCATACTTACTTTGCAAATAGTATACTTGACCAGCATTAAGTTTATCATTTTTTCCCAAATCATTGTACTTTAGAAAATCTTGAAGTTTAATACCAGCTTTTTTTGCTAAATTAATGATTCCATCTTTTTCTTCTGCCAATATTCCCTTACGGCCATTAATCAAGAAAAAAATAGGATCCCCAGGCTTGATATGGTAAGAAGAAAGGCGTTTTAGCTCTGGAAAAGTCTTCTCACTTTTCAATTTGGCATCTTTATTCGCAAGACTCAAATCGTTTAGAGAATTAGAATTTAGGGATTGTGCCATTGAAACGCAACTGATACTAATTAATATTGATAGTAAGATTTCAAATTTCATATATAGTATGGTTTCACAAAAAAGCTCTTACACTCGATTAATGTAAAAGCCTATTTTTAAAAATTTTGCTTTAAATAAAATTAATGGTGTTCAATAAAAAAAACTAAAGGGACGAATGAAAGGAATGGTGGGACGAAAGTTAGGAATTGAAAAAGTTTAACTTTTTAAGCAGCTCATTTTTAAAGCTTTTACTTACCGGCAGGGTATTTAGGCCTATACCAATGGTGCCGTTTGAGAGCGTGTCAATGTGCTTTAGGTTTACAATAAAGGAGCGGTGTATTTGTTGGAAATAGGTAGAGGGAAGTATCTTGCCGAATTTTGACAAAGGCGAACGAATAATTAGTTTTTCTTTTTCTAGCTGCAGTTCTAGATAATTCTTATACGCTTGAATGTATTTGATATTGGCCAGCTCTATTTTTTTAAACAGATTATTGTCTTTTACAAAAATGCTTTGATTTATATTCAACTCGGTTTCATTGGCCCAAAATTCTACGGGTAAGTCAAATGGTTTTTTTTCCTTTTCAAAGTTTTTCAAGGCTATTTCCACAGCTGAATACACGTTGGCCTTAGTAAAGGGTTTCACCAAATACCCGTAGGGGTTGGTTAATGAAGCTCGTTTGATTGTGGCGGTGTCACTGTAGGCAGAAAGAAAAATAAATGGAATTTGATAATGCTCCCGAATTTGTTCGGCCACCCAAATCCCGTCTTTTTCGCCTTTGAGATTTATATCTAATATTACCAAATCTGTTTTAAATTGCTCTAAAACATGCATGGCCTCATCTGCTGACATAGCGTCACCAGCTATTTCATAGCCAGATTGAGTTAGATAGTCTCGCAATAAGTCCATGTTTATAAACTCATCCTCTACTATTAATATGCTGGCTTTCGGTTTCATTGTTTTGATAAAATAATTTTCCCCAAACAAAACATAAATACGGGAACAAATTTTTCTTTTGGGACAAAACCCACAAAATCAGGGACGAAATTATGTATTTACTTCAAAACTGGTGCCCAATTGACTACTTTCAACTTTTAGCTTTCCGCTTATTTGCCTAATTAAGCCTTTGATTAAATTCATTCCAAGTGTTTTACTTTTCTCTAAATTGAAATGCTTTGGCATGCCAATCCCATTGTCTTTTACCAATAAATAAAATCCGCTTTCAGTCTTTTCCAATTTTAGTTCTACCTTACCTTTTTCTTTTGAAACAAATGCGTGTTTAAAAATATTTGATATCAATTCGTTTACAATCAAACCAAGCGGAATTGCGGTATCAATATTCATCATGAATTTGTCGGAATGTATTTCTACGGCTATTTCCTTATCACTTTTGTAAGTATTACTTATATTTTCAATTAACATACTCAGGTATGGTTGAATATCTACATCATCAATGTTTTCTGTTTGATAAATATTTTGGTGGATCAATACCATTGAATAAATCCTATCTTGGCTTTCCATTATCAAATCTTTAAAAGCCTGACTTCCTTCTTTTTGGGCTTGTTTTTCGAGTAATCCATTGATAATCTGCAGATTGTTTTTTACTCTATGATGTATATCTCTCAACAAGGTCTCTTTTTCCAAGAGTGATTTTTGTAAATTATCTTTTTGTAAAGCAATGGTTTTATTTTTATCAGAAATACGTCGGTAGCTCAAATAAGCGGTAACTAATCCCAAAAGTAAAAGAACTATCACAACATAAGTGAGCATGGTTTGTTGCTTATGTTCATTTTCTACTATCGCAAGATTGGCTTGATATTGTTCAGCTTTAACTCTCATTTCAATACGCCATAGATTTCTTTTATCGTTTTGTTCACCTTTCAGAGTCTCTAATTTTCTCGCTTTTTTCAAATAGGCATACGATTTCTGGTAAGTACCCTTTTTTTCATAAAATTCAGATAGGTTATTATAGAATTTTATTAACCTAAAATCTTCATTTTCTGGCTTTATTTTTAACTTTTCAACAATTCCTTCTGATCTATTAACCAAACTTCCAGCATCTTGATGTTTATCTAATTTCAGTTTGATTTGAAGCAAAATTTGTATTGCTTCAAATTCAGCCCACATTTCTGACTCCTCATCATAGTTCTTGTTTATTTTTACTATTTCGTAACCCTTTATTGCCAATTTTTC
>JANNWE010000558.1:0-7004 GCA_031414675.1 Cytophagaceae bacterium | reverse complement strand
GTGTCTGTATTTTTTGGCAAATAAGCTCCCGTCATTACTTCCAAGCAAGCATTATTCTCTATAAGTTGCATTTGTACATCACCCGCAGCTTGTATACCCTCGATTTTGAAATTCTTAGTACCATGTAAAAATGCCTCGAAGTTTATGGCAATTCCATCCATTGTAACTCTGTGGAAAGGAGGGAAATCACGATCAGCCTCCAAATCTTCGGCCAAAATTCTTCCAAGCGACTTAACAATGTCAACTTCCTCTATTCCAAAATCAACATTTTGGTTAAAAATTATTTCGGTGGCCTGTTCAACACTTATTAAATTCATATATTCAATTAAAAAACATGGCTTGATCTCTGTCATTAATTGGAAAAGCTCTTTTGCGAAGCGATTCTCCCGAACGGTTTGAAAAAACAGCCTTGATTTCGGCAACAATAGATAAGGCAATTTCTTCCGGAGTTTGAGCTCCGAGATCTAAACCAACGGGAGCGTAAATTTTCTCCAAAAATTGCGGCTCAAAAGAATACCCTGCCGTCAAAAGCTCATTAATTATTCTTTCAGACCTTACTTTTGGCCCAAGCATTCCAATATACTTCGCTTTGCAGTTTTTAATTTTCAGTAAATTCATTTTATCAGTTTCTAAAGAATGCGACATAAGAATTATAGCTGAATTTTCTTCTAATTTATCTACATCAAAATCATTATTGGAGATACATTTACCTCTTTCTAAAGATTTGATTTTTGAAGGCTCTGCCACTATATTGAGGTTCCAAGAAAGTTCTTTAATGAGACTAATTAAGGGGTATAAATCGTATTGATGCCCAATTAAAAAAACATGAATAGGTTTGGGAATAAGTTCTACAAAAAGCTGAAGGCCGTTTTCGAAAACCATATTCTTCGATTTTTCTAAACCATGAACGGAAGTCAAAAAAGAAAAAACATCCAAATATTCTCCTAATTGATTTAAGACCTTTTCATCTTGTAACGAAATGATCCTCCCCCACAAAATAGAATTTTCAGGCGTATTACATACCGTTATAGCCACTTTTTTGTTATCGTGAGAAGTGTTAATTCTAAGCAATTGCTCTATTGGATTAAAAACATCCAAAAAATCTATGGGAACAAAAATTACGTCAATAATACCGTTACATCCCAGACCCACACCTATTTGATGGTCGTCGTCGGTTGAAGTATCATAGGTTATTAAGCTTGGCGAATTTTTCAAAATGGCCACTTTTGCTCGCTTTAGAGCATCTCCTTCTAAACAGCCTCCACTTATACCTCCTACCCAGGTACCGTCATCACAAACCAACATCCTGGCACCAGTACGACGATACGATGATCCCTCCACCCGCACCACTGTAACCAAGGCCGCAGAAGTGTGGTTGGTTTCTTTAATCTGGCCGTATTTTTCAAAAATATTCTTTAATTCTTTCATAATTCATTGCCAATTTCTGAATTTTTTTTGACTGAGCGTAAAAATTGTTCACTTTTGTTGCAGCAAAGATTTAATTAATTGAAAACTAAAAGGCGAAATGGCCCAAGTCCTCCTCAATAAAATCTTAAATATATGACCGAAATTCTGTCTCAATATTGGCAAATCATACTTCTGTTTTTTTTAATCGCTCTTTTGTATTCTGCGGTTGGTTTTGGAGGTGGTTCCAGCTATTTAGCTATTCGAATGCTTTATGACTTAAAATTTGGATTTTTGGTAGCGGCCTCCTTATTATGTAACATATTGGTAGTCAGTAACAACAGTTTTCAATTTTATAGAAAAGGCTATTTAGATTTTAAAAAAATGATTCCTTTGTTTTTTTTCTTAAGGTCTACAGTGGCAATGGGGAGATTTATCGGAAGCTTTTTGGGTAAACAAATGCTTTCTTCAACAATTATTAAAAAAACTACCGCCGTACTTATTGGATATGTGAGTTATACTATTTTATCTAAATATCTTTGAAAATCGAATGAAAATAAGAGTTTTGTGTTTCGGAATAACAAAAGAGCTTTTGGGAGGTTTTGAGCAAAGTTTTGAATTGGCAAAAGGTTCAAAAGTGATTGATTTAAAGCAGCTATTACTTGTAAAAAACCAAACTTTCGAAAAACTTGCTTCCCTTAGGATTGCTATCAACGAAGAATATTGCGAGGATGAAACAGAAATTTATGAAAACGACGAAGTAGTTTTGATTCCGCCCGTAAGTGGAGGATAAGTTTAAGTCCTTATTTTTCGAAATCTAAGATTAATTTAGCGACAAATTTTCTAAAATTCTGCGAAAAAAATAGGTATTTAAATTTCTGAATTATTTACCAAGCTTGAATTAACTTTACAATGAACTTCCCTGAAATTACGATAAATTATGAAGAATAAATACATAGATATTCAACTCACACAAGAAACTTTAGTTCTTTCAGAATGCGTAAATTTTGTGAGCTCAGATAGTGCAGGGGGAATTGTCAATTTTGTAGGTACTGTGCGAAATCTCACCAAAGGCAAAACCGTGCTTCGCCTAGATTTTGAGGCCTACGAGCCAATGGCAGTTTCCGAAATGCAAAAAATTGCAGAAAAAGCTCTTGAAAAATTCGATATTCAAAAAATAGCAATTCACCATAGAATCGGCGTCTTAAGCATCAATGAAGTTCCAGTTATTATTTCAGTTTCTTCTTCGCATAGAAATGCAGCTTTTGAAGCCTGCCAATTTGCTATAGATACGCTAAAAGAAACGGTCCCAATCTGGAAAAAAGAACACTTTGAAGATGGTGAAATATGGGTAAGTGCTAATCCATAATCTCTAATTATATCTAATTAAGGACATATTGATCATCTCATGTCTTATAATTAATCTTTTAAATTTTCACTAATCCGCCTGTTTTCACAGATTTGTAAATTGCCTCTACAATGGTAATGTCCCTTAGTCCTTCTTCCCCAGGCACAATGAGAAGCTTGTTTTGTAAAATAGCTTGGGCATCTTCATCCATTTGTTTGGGTTGTTGGCTAGATAGCGGGAAATTTATTAGGGTGCCGTCAGACATATTGCCTTTGTTATTTCCATAGCCACTTTGCGGTTCCATTTTGAGCCACCCTTTTTCATAGTTTACTTGCAGATGGTTCATATTTATGCCAAAACTCGACTGGCAAGCAGCCCTAGCCCCTGAAGGAAATTCTAATTGAAACATCATAGTTTCTTCTACTTCTTTATAAATTTCAGGACGTGTAGTAGAAGCTTGAGCAATTACATTAATGGGTTCTTCACCTGCTGCCATGCGGGCACCTTGCAAAGCATACACTCCCATATCGCCCATTACTCCACCGCCCATCGCTTTACTCTGTTTCCAATGTGTGGTACGTCCGTCCACATAACCCGCGGCAGAATTTATCATTTTTGGTTTACCAAAAGGACGCTCTTTTGCTACTTTTATAACTTGCTCCAAGTTGGGGTCGTGTTGGCATCTATATCCGATAGAAAGGCCCACTTTGTTTTTTTTGCACGCCTCTATCATTGCTAAGCAATCAGCAATTGAAGGAGCCATTGGCTTTTCGCACCAAATTTGCTTACCAATAGCAGCCCCCCTAACAACAAACTCCCTATGCATAGAAGGAGGTAAAATCACATAAATAATATCAATGTCCGGATTATTCGCAATTTGATCAAAGTTTTTATAGTCATAAATATTTTTGTCAGATAAGCCATATTTGTTTTTCCATATTTCTACTTTAGATGGGGTCCCAGTAACAATACCTTTAAGTTCACAGTACTCTGTTTTTAGAAGCGAGGGTGCAATCAAATCTGTGCTGTAATAACCCAAACCTACCAAAGCTACTCCTAATTTGGTTTTTTTAGTTTGTGTTGCTTTAAGCAAAACATGTGGTGAAAATACGGCGGAAGCTGCAAGTATACCTGTGTTTTTTAAGAATTCAATTCGTTTCATTTTATTAAAATTAAATGGGGAAAAGATTACATATCCAAATCTAAATCTTTTACTTTTACTTTTGAAATATTCCAATTGAATTTAATTTATAAATTCTTTTATAATACAGTTGCTAGCTTCGAGTAATTATTATTTACCATTCAAATAGCCACTGTTTAGTTAAATTCTTACAATTGCTAATTTTTAACTTATAAAAAAAATTAAAGAAAATATTTTCAATTAAAAAACTTTTTTTACCTTGACCAAACAAATTAGGAAATTGCTAAATATGCAAGAATTAACTGGCAAAATATTGATTGCAGAACCGTTTTTGGGTGATCCAAATTTTGAGAGAAGCGTTGTGTTGGTATGTGAACACAGCGATTTTGGTTCATTTGGATTGGTGCTAAACCAAACTACAAAAAGTGTATTATCCGATGTAATTGAAGATTTCTATTTCGATTTTCCCCTTTTTATTGGAGGTCCAGTAGAGCAAAATACTTTACATTATGTACATAGACTTGGAAAACTAATTGAAGATTCAGTGGACCTTGGAAATGGATTATATTGGGCTGGGGATTTTGAAACTATAAAAAGTTTAATCAACATTGGTACTATTAAAAGTGAAGACATTCGATTCTTTTTGGGTTATTCTGGCTGGGGTGCTGGCCAAATGGAAGGAGAATTGGCACAAAACACTTGGATTGTTTCTGATATTAATGAAGAGCAGCTTTTTGATCAAAATGAGCAACAGTTCTGGAGACAAGTATTGAAAAGAATGGGCGGAGATTTTAAAGTTTTATCAAATTATCCAATTGACCCAAGGCTAAATTAAAAACTTATAATAAGAATGTTTTTAGTTTTGATACCATATAATTTTTTTTTCTAAATGCACTGCATTATATTTGAATTACATTCAAAAAAGTGAAATTGACTTTAATTCCTATGAAATTTCTTAACTCTTTATTCATAATAGGCTTTTCTTTTGCTTCCTGCCAAAATAGTGATGCAAGTAAAAAATCTGCTATTTCTAAAGACTCGACAAGTGAAAAATCTGATTCTATAGTTTACCCCTCTAACCTTCAAGATGATTCATTTCTTAATGGTGAAATCATAAATGAAAGAGGCCTTTTAAAAGAAATTGAAGATTCAGGCTATCCTTTTTTTAATTTAGTGATTGAATTTCCGGAAAGAAAATTCGAAGAGAGTTTTAATCTTAATATGGAAGAAGTAAAAGGTTTAAATTCTGGGAACCTAATGAAATTAAAAAATAAATACGTTAATTTCTCCTATACAAGTGAAGTAAGAAACTCATTATTAGACATTCAAGTTAAAGGAAATTCCATTTTTGATACCGATGTAATTCCCTTAAATGATGAAACAAATAAAGTTACTGGTATGCTAGGTGGAGCCGAAGAAATTACTTCTGGAGATTTGCCAGGCAGTGTTACGATTACAAATAAGAAGGGGGATGTTTTCGAATTTAATTTCTATATTACGGAGAGCATGGTTTTACAAAATAGGAAAACCGTTACAGCCTTTTTTGAAGAGCGAACCATAAATGAGATAAAAAGTCTTACTCAAATTAAAAACTAATTTTCAAACAATAATAAACTATGAAAATCAAATTATTCGGACTCTTAATTTTCGCTACTTTATGTTCTTTTAATCTCGACAATATATATGTTTGGGAAAAATATAAAATTCAAATTACTGTTCCAGATGATTTTAAAGTAACAAAAAATACCGATGAAGACTTTGAAATGGTAGGCGATGGCATGGAGCTTTCAATAGGAATTTTTGAGGGAAGTATTTCGCTTGATGATTTGGAAGAGGCAACAATTGCCGGTGCCAAAGCCATTAAAATGACTGAAATAGACCAAGCACATGAAACAAAAATCAATCAACTAGAAGGCTTCTTTGTGGAAGGCTTTTTAGATGGAGACCGGGTGATGTTTGCTGGATTATTAGACCCTAGAACCAAAACAAATATGTTTGTAGCAATTACATTTGCTGATGACGATAAAAATGCGGAAGATGAAGCATTTAAAATATTAAATAGTTTAAAAAGATTAAGATAATTGGGTAAACTTTTTTAAAATTTGGGTTTTTTTATTAAAAGAAAGTGTGTGCTTTTTTGATTTAATAAAACCCAAGTTCTAGTTTCTCTTGATTAACTCAATGTAAAATTGAACTGCCTTTTTAAAATCTTTTGTCCCTAAACGCTCGTTTGTTCCATGAGGGCGTTTGAGATCTTCTTCGTTCATTGGCACAGGTGCAAAGCGAAATAGGTTCTTACTTAAATTTCGATAATACCGAGCATCTGTAGCCCCCACCACTAAATAAGGGGAGACAATGCTTTTTGGAAAACAACTTTTTATAGTTCGGTGTAAAATCCTAAACCCTATTGATGCAGTGTCAGAAATTGGAGAGGGATTTGAATCGAAACTTTTTAAAGATTCCACTGTTATTCTATTATTCTCAATAATTTTTGTAACATAATTAATTACTCCCTGCACAGAGTCCCCTGGCATAATCCTAAAATTAATAATAGCAGAGGCTTCTATTGGCAATACATTGTCTTTTACACCGGCATTAAAAATAGTAGGAGAAATAGTCGTACGAACAGATGCATTTCCAGACGGTGAGCTTTCCATAGATTTCTTTATTATTGGGGAGAACAACCATCTATTCCCTAGTATGAATCGCTCGCTAAAACTCATTTCTGGCACCAAATAATCAAACATAGAACTCGTGGCTCCTTGGATACTAGACGGAAAAGGGTGCTTCTGGAGTTTATCAATAGCCTCTGCTAACATACCAATGCTGGTTTGTTTAGGAGGCATAGAAGAATGTCCACCATCCCCAATGGCAGTAAGCTGAACACTAGTATACCCTTTTTCAGCAATTCCAATCAATGCTATTGGCCGCTTTAAACCACTAACTCCGTCAGTTTTAATAGTTCCGCCTTCATCAACCACAAATTCAAATTCTAATTTTCTGCTTTCCAAAAGTTGGGCTATGTGCTTTGCACCTCGTGTACCCGATATTTCTTCGTCATGACCAAAAGCTAAATACAGAGTTCGCTGAGGAACAAATCCCGTTTTTAAT